>JAJFID010000191.1 GCA_021775325.1 Rhodospirillales bacterium | reverse complement strand
CCGACCTTCTGCGAAACCCAGGCCACATCGGAGCCAGCCGATACGGACGACTTCCTGCAGGCATCAGACGGCGCCGACACCATTGATGGTCAGGCCGGCAATGACAGAATTGAAGGCCTTGCGGGCGACGACAATCTGACTGGTGGCACCGGTAACGATATTCTGGTGGGTGGCACCGGCAACGATGATCTGGTCGGTGGCACCGGTAACGATACCGCCGACTTCAGCGACGCGGAAGATGGCGTGGGCGTTACGGTCGATCTGACCGGCGGCACGTCGACGTCCACGGGCGGCGGCGCGACTGATGTTCTGTTCGCTGGCGTCAGCGAGGGCTCAGCCACCAATGAAGGCGGCTTCATCAGTGTTGATGACAGCACCGGCGCGGGCTCACTGATTACGGACACTGTGACACCGGGCGGTCTGTCGGGCATCGACAAGACCAATGACGGCAAGCTGTATGCGGTCAAGACGGACACCGGCGTATCGACCCTGCTGGAACTGGATCCGGTCACGGGTGCCGAGTTTTCCAGTATTGCCATCTCGGGCATTACGGCGTCGGTGGATATCGTCGATATCGCCATTCGGCCTTCCGACAATACGATTTTCGCCATCAATGCCAGCGGGCAGATCTACACCATGACCACGGCTGGTGTGGCAACTGCGTTGTCTTCTGTGTCCGGCCTTGATTTAGGTGCTGGCCTTGCTTTCAACGGTAGCACGCTCTATGGCGCAGGTGTCCAGGGGTCGGGACCACACAGTATGATTGCGGTTGTCGACCAGACCACCGGTGTTGCCGGCGGTCACGCTACAATCAATCCGGCACTTTCCGGCGGTGAGCATATCTCCGGCCTGGGGTATGACAGCACCGGGGACATCTTCTATGCGGCTGTTGATGGCAGTGACACGCTTTACACCATTGTCTCCTCAACTGGTCTGACGACCCCGATTGGTAATTCCGGTGCTGGTGAACTGGGCGATCTGGTCTTCCAGTCGGTCACCATTCCGACCCTCGGTGATGACACCCTGAGCAGTATCGAAAACGTCATCGGCACCAACTCTGCCGATACCATCACGGGCTCGGCTGACGATAACGTGCTCACCGGTGGCGGCGGCAACGACACCATTGATGGCGGTGACGGCAATGACGTGCTTTCCGGTGGTAACGGCGACGACATTCTGATCAGCGGACTGGGCAACGACACGCTTTCCGGTGGTGCGGGTAATGACACCCTGGTCAATGCGGCGGGCGACAATATCTTTGATGGCGGAACCGGCGATGACCTGTTCCAGGTGGGTGCCGGTAACAACACCATAACTGCCGGTGGCGACGGCACGGATATCGACACCGTCGAAGTCAAAAACGGCTTCAGCCTGGTCAACGGTGCGGTCAATTCGGCGGGCGAACTGGTCCTGACCATCCGCAATGATTCCGATGACTCCATCGCCACGACCACACTGGTTGATCATGCCACCAACCCCATCGATTTCATCACGGTGTGGGAAGACGATGGCGAGGGCACGCCCGTTGCGCGCACGCTTGTGGTCGCAGACATCATTTACAGCCCCGAAGGTAACTTTAACGACGGTGGCTCCGGCATTGATACCGTCTACATCGGAACTGACGATCTTGATCATTCAACCGGTACCGTGGGCGGCGAAGATATCTATGCCGGCAACGGCAATGACATCCTGTTCGGTGGTGATGGTAACGATTTCCTCAGTGGTGGTTATGGAGATGATATCATTAACGGTGGTGACGGCGATGACAGTCTCAGGGGTGGTCACGGTAATGACTTCCTCGACGGCGGTGCCGGTAACGATACCCTCCACCTGAGCAATACCAGCGGTGCCAGTTACGGCAGTGATGTGGTTATTGCCGGTGATGGTGACGACACGCTGGTGATCAGCGGTTATGAAGGTTTGAGCGAAGTTTCCCTCAGCGACAGCACCGGCGATCTGATCGTGCGGTACCGGGGTGAGGCAGGAGACGGTGATTTCGGCACCTTCGTCAGAGATGCGGACACCACCCTGGAATCGGTCGAAATCGAGAGCCTGGGCACGGACGGCAATCCCCGGGTGTTTGATCTGGCATCCAGTCAGGACGCCAGCCTGGCGACCGCGGATACGCTGATCGCCGGTACGGATGATGACGATGCGGCCATTCTGGGCGGCAGCGGCAATGATCTGATCTTTGATAATGCCGGTGACGATGTTGTGGACGGCGGTCTGGGCAATGACCAATTGGTGGTTGGCACAGGCATCAATACGATTGACGGCGGCGACGGTGTCGATGTGGCCGATTTCTCAACGTCAGAGAGCGGCGTTGATGTTGATCTGGGCGCAGGTGAGGCTTCCCTACTGCCACTCGTGGGCAGTTCCAGCCCGACAAAAATCCTCATGAAGGATTTCACGGCGGAAAACGGGTTCGGGATCTATCACGAGGACCTTGGTCATGTGACCGTGGGCGACTTCAATGGTGACGGGTTCGCCGATGTGGCGGTCGCCGACAAGGGGGCTTATTTCGAAGCCTTCGTCGATGTTGTTCCACCAACGGGCCGAACGGACGTGTACCATTACGGCGCGACGTATCTGGTGTTTGGTGATGCCACCACCACAGGTCTGCAGGCACTGGATACGGCGACCACGGCTAGCGCAACTGATGGTCTGATCAATACCGAAGGCAATTATGACGTGTCTCTGGCGACCAATCTGGTGGATGAAGGTGACTACGATGGTTATAACGCCGGATATGACGTTCTCAACATAGGTGATTTCAACGGCGATGGTGTCGATGACATCCTGCATGTGGCTTATGATGGTAGCGCGTCAACATATCTGGGCATTGTCGTCTTTGGCGGTACTTCCGCCTTCTCGGATCTCGCGAGCCTCGGCAATGTGGTCAGTTCCAACGACATTCTGGCAACAAACGGTACTGCCGGTCTGGTCATTGATCTCGGGAACGATCACCATGTCAGTACCGCCGGTGATATCAACGGTGATGGTGTCGATGATCTGGCGATCGGCATGGAAAATGGTGCTGCTATCCTCTACGGCGGCGCAGCCAATCTGTCGACCCTTGACGCCTATGACCCCGAGGGTAGCGGTGTTGCCGACGGGGTTATCCAGTACAGCACACTGACAGATACCGGTGTGGGTTCGGCCAG
>JAJFID010000020.1 GCA_021775325.1 Rhodospirillales bacterium | reverse complement strand
CCCGCCACAGATGGTGGTGCCGCAACACCCTGGCACCAGACCGGCAACCCGGTGCCGAGAACGCCTGCGAAGTCTCGCATCACACCGTCGGTGACCAGGCCGGCAACATCGCGTTTCATCATACGGGCGCACAGAATATCGCCAAAGATACCTGCATCGGTGACACCCATGGCACCGGCGACGACAACACAATCGGATGGCATGTCTTCTATTGCGGCCCGCGTCGATGTAGGAGATGCCCATGAAGCAGGTGTGGCCAGGTCTTCCCGGGCAGGAACAAAACGAAGCGTGAATGCAGGCCCGACAATACGAGCCTGATCCGGACCAAGTGGTGCCGTTCCCCGCATCCAGACATTACGCAGGCCCTTTTTTAACAGCACCGTTGTTAATGTTGCTGTCGTGACGTCTTTTAAGATTTGGGATGCTTCACTGGTGAGCGCCATCGGAAAACTCCTCATTCCTGAGTAGTGCTCATAACACACTCGTCCCACTGTGATAAAGACAGGTTAGGTAAAGACAGGATTCTGTCGTGGAAGCTCTGTCATATCGGACGAGAAATGAGCGCACATGCCCGGGAGTTGGGCTGGAGTATACTCAGTAATCACATATGTCTTTGGGCTCACGGGGTTCTCTGGCAGCAATCGACCGCATCTTCTGTTTGAGCATTCGCAAAATCCAGTTATCGCGACCATTACTGGATCCACCATAGACACAATGAGACCGCTTGTATTCCAGCCACACGGCGAGATAGATGACCAGAAATACTGCTATCGAGCCATAAAAGAATGCAATGTCGTTCATAAGTTTGATCTCGCCGGTAATTCAATCCTGTGAGATGAAATGTATCGTAGCTCGCGGGTAATTCATGTGACTATAATCACTCAACAGTCACAAACTGGCGAAAAAGCCAAATCTTCCTGAGAGGACCCACCATGAAGGACAATGAAAACTTCCAGCCCATAGACCCGGCTGTGTCACCAAGATTTGCGGGGGTTGCGACATTTTTGCGCACGGTCTCGCATGATATTGCCGAGAACGTTGACATCGGGCTTGTCGGTGTTCCTTTTGACCTGGGTCTCAACTATCGCACCGGAGCCCGACAGGGCCCGGCTGGCGTACGCGAGGCATCCCGTGTGATCAGGCGTGTTCATCCAACAAGCGGCATCAGGCCCTTCGAGGTTTGTAATGTGGCAGATTTGGGCGATGCACCGATCAATCCGATGAGCAAGGATAAATCGATTGCCAACATTCAGACATTTTTCGAATCGCTCCGGGCGGCCAACGTCATTCCCATTGCGGTTGGCGGTGACCATACAATTCCACTGCCGATCATACGGGCACTGGCGGCGGACCGAAAAGTTGGCATTCTGCACTTCGACGCACACGCGGACACTCTTGATGAGCTTTGCGGCGACAAGATAAATCATGCAACGTTTATGCGCCGAGGCGTGGAAGAAGGCCTGATTGATGCGGACAGGGTTATCCAATTGGGATTACGCGGCAGCCGCTTCACAGGGATCGATGATATTCAGTATGGCTACGATGTGGGTTTCAACATCATCACCATGGACGAGTATGAAGATATGGGCCGCGCAGCGGCAATCGAAAAAATCAATGCGGTCCTGGGCGATGGCCCTGTCTATATTTCACTTGATATTGATGGCCTCGACCCCGCCTACATGCCGGGCACCGGTGTACCGGAAATCGGCGGCCTGTTGCCGCGTGATGTTCAGGTCATTTTACGGTCACTCCGTGGCAAGGAAATCGTTGGTGCAGATATCAGCGAAATTGCCCCGTGTTTTGATCCCACAGGCATTACCTGTATTACCGTCGCCAATCTGATGTTTGAAATGCTGTGCATAACCGCTGACCACATCGACAGCAATCGCTGACATCGGTTGGAAAACAGGTAAAAGCTCTAGTTGAAAATCACTCTGCCGTCATCACTCACTGTAATGTAGCCGATGAGCTGCTTGGGCCCCCCAGGGTTTCTCAGGACCGTCTGGGGTAACTCAATCCTGTCATTCCTGGAGAATATGTATCCCGTAACGGCGACCGACGATATCTGGCCTCCATAGTACCGATACTCAACCTTGTATCGTCCCGGTGTTACAAGTGGGTGTTGCCACATTTCAACACCCGGACCTGTCCTGTTGTCGAGACTCAATGATGCTGGTGAGCCTGGGAAGTGTCGTCCACTGGAATTGTCCTGCGAGTAAGAAAACTCGTTTCCTCTGGGATCTGTTACATGAAGATCAATATCGCCTTCGACCTGCCAACGCATCATCACGATCAGGAATGTTTGTTCCAGACGTGATTCGCAGCTTTCCAGATCCGACTGGAGCGTATCCATGCTCCGTTGGCAGCTTGAAAGATCAGATCGTAGCTGGCCAGTCTCGGCATAGAGCTCTTGCAATTCGGCGAGTTCATTCCGCAAGTTTTCATTCAGGGCTCGTTCTTGTCCGAGCTGATCCATGGCCTCGTCCAACTGCGTTTGCAGAGAATCAGCGTGTGCACGCACCCGTTCCAGCTCCGCGCGGACATTTGCAACACGTTCAGCCGAATCTCCAGTGTTCGGGAAATATGGCAGCAGGACAATCGTGATAATGATAAACGCGCCAAGCGCCGACGCGAACAAATCAAGCGCCGAAATGCTGAAAATACTAATCTCTCGGTTCTTGCTTCTCACGTACTATTGTCCACTTGTAAATTCAAAGGGCGCTGACCCTTAACTCAAAAATACCAATGACAACCAGGTCGCCCACGTTAATCGGGCATTTTTTGAACGCGTGTATCTGCGTTCCGTTCAATCTGGTTCCGTTACTGGAGTTCAGGTCTTCGATGCATATTTGCTCGCCCTCGAGACTGAACCGGACATGTCTCCTTGATATGGAAGCGTCATCAATTACCAGATCGACAAACTCGTCTGCCCGCCCGAAAGTTAATCCAAGTCGTTCTGTCGCGAGACGCGCACGCTCAACCTTTAATCTCAGTGAAACCCCGTTTGTGCCAAAACCAGCAAGTACAATCCCCCCCGTGGGCGCAATCTCAGAACCCATTCTGCTTTCGACAACATCGCGCGCTTGTGACGGTTGCCCGCTCACGGGTCTCGAGGATCGACGACTGACAATCTTGCTCGCCTCGTTCATCATCCTGATAACACGTTCGCGGGGTTTCCGAAGGGATAAGGCAATCGCAACCAATACCAGGACCGAGACAACCGCTCCCCACGCGCCGGCAAGGTTTTTGTACTTTTCCATTAACGCAGAAAGCCCTTTGGCCTCTTCCTCAGCCCTTTGAGCCGTCGCCTCGGCAGCCTCAGCCGTTTCACGGGCTTCGGCGGAGTCCTCATCAGTCTGCGCCTGAGTTGCGACACAAGCAGTGGCGTCACTCTGGTATTCTATCCCGTGTTGCCGGAGAAGCCGTTCCAGCACGCTAAAGTGGGACGACCAGTAAATACCCGTTGCCGAAGGTACCCTAATATCACCAATGACCGTCAGAGCGGCCTGTGTGTTCACGCCGATGACACGTCCACAATCATCAAACAACGGGCCGCCGCTGTTGCCAGGATTTACCTCTGCCGTGTGCTGAATGATAAGGAGTTCCGCAGGCGTATCCCCCCAGGACCCGTTGTACATCCGACTGACCACACCATCTGTCACCGTGACATTGGCCGCCCAATCATCTCCCGAGTCAGCCTCGCCTGGGAAACCCACGGCCCAAACGTCTTCGCCAACCAACAATTCTGCACCTGATATAGTTATGGACGGCGAGGTCAGGTGATCCACTTTCAATATTGCCAGGTCATAATCGACAGAGGCCCAGACCAATTCTGCATCAAAATACGAATCAGAGTTGTTCGGGAAAACATAGAGATCATCTGCCGCAAAGTACTCAACGGTATCAGTATCCTCATGATAGATGTAGTCATGCACCACGTGGTGATTGGTTACGACGACCCCCTGGCTGTTTATGACAAAACCCGTGCCTGTCGCACCGTCTTCACCAAACATCGACACGATACGAACGACGGTATCTGATATCTGAACGAAATCAGGCTTTGCCTCAAGCGTATTGGCGCCAGACCCCAACAAAACCAGGATTGCCAGGGCAAGCGATACGAGGCGGTTCCGATTAATCAAAACGACAGACAACAAGGACTGCTTCTCCCAAAATTATCTCATCACCGGAATGGATAGCTGTAGCCGTAAACGGTTCCAGTTTCTGGCCCCGCACCCATGTTCCATTGGCTGACTTAAGGTCTTCAACAAACAATGACCCCGCCGACACCATGATCCGTGCATGCAAACGGGAAACCGTCTGATGCTCTATCAGGATATCCACGACATCGGCGTTGCGGCCGAGATTGATACCGTCGTTCCTGCTGCTCAGGAACTCGTCCGAAAAATAATACTGCGGATACACGGACAAATCGAAACCAGGTCCGGTTTCACCGTCACGACACTTTTCACGTGGCGCAAGACCCCAGCCCGGCGTTGCCATCCGATCAGGCAACTTTTCTGCTGCATCAGCCCGCGCAGAGGCTTCTGCGGCAGCGTTTGCGGCGTCAGTCACGGCTATTTTCGATCGATTAATCCGCCGAACGGCGAGCAATAGAAAGAGAATCAGAATGAAGCTTGCGGCGATAGCTATCAGAACAGTGCGTTTTTCCGCCTCGTCCGCTTTCTGTATTTCCGCCAATGCACGTTCAGTCGCGTCTTCAGCCTGCCGGGCAAGGTTTTCGGCTTCTGTCCGGGCCGACTCCAGTTGGTTGTTCTTTTCCTCTGCAACGCCAACAAGGAGCTCAATTTCATCCTGACTCAACTGAGCCTCTTCTATCGCCTGTTCTGCTGCCTCCCGTGCCGCTTCGGCTTCACGTCTCGCTTCTTCAACACTGGCCATGGCGGCTTCGGCCTGCTGCTTCGCAGCGTCCGCTTCCTGCTCCAACTCCTCGACTTTTTCAGTTACAACATCAGCAAGCGGTCGACACGCTTCAGCGACAAGCGCTAGGGAAAACCCATCCACTCCTTCAATGGCCTCCGCAACGGCGGTGATATCAACGGCAAAAACGACATCCTCTGGCGTGTCGCCACGATAGGACAGAAACAACAACTCCGACGGATCAACCCGGTTCACAGCGATAACGCGGCCACATTCATCCAGCAACGCCGAACCAAACCCATGTGCTGGAATCATGGCATTGTGGGTGTAGTGGTAAACGCCACCGTCCGGCGCCGTAATCTCCTCCGTGCCGCCGATTGCACCTTTCGACAGAGAGAATTCAGCACCGGAATCCGTACCAGCCGTCGCCGAATAGACCAGCCTGCCAGCCTCAAGCGGACTTGATGTCACGACCAGCGACTGGCCACCAATCCCCGGGGCATGAAGGATTGTTACATCCAGGTGCTTGCTCGACCAAACCCTGATGGCGGTGACATCCGCTTCACCTGTTATCTGACGGACTGAATAACTGTCACCGCGTCTCAACGCATGATAGGAGGTCATGACATAACCACCCTCGGCAATCAGAAAGCCGGTGGCTTCGGTAATGGAATCCGAGCCGGAAAAAACCTCAACACGAACGACGGACTCACGCACATCTTCCAGCGGTTCAGCCCCGGCGTTGGAAGCCAGCAGCAAACAAACCGCGGTGATCTGAAAAACGAGGGATGAACCAATGAATTTCCGTAATCGCGAAGCGGATTCAAATGTCATTCAATTTCTCCTCGCCATAATAATGGTGCCGTCTTCATCCAGACCTTTAACACCATTCAAAACCGTCATCGTAATGACCGTCGTGTTATCCTGGTTTGGTTTTGCCACCTGGGCGACCGCGTCTACCAGTGATTCTGCAATGAGCTGGCTCGGCGAACCGTCCGGGGCGCTGTCCATGAGTGTGCTTATTTCTTTATTGCTCAGGGTATCCAGGCCATCGCTGGCAAGAATCAGCCGGTCGCCGGGAATCAGTTCCATGGGTTGGTCGCAAACATCGACCAGCGGAACGTCATCGCCCATCAGGGCAGACCTCAGTGAATTCCGCCGACGGTCGGATGCAGCTTCATCAGACGTAAGCTCCCCTGCAGCGACCAGCGCTTCAAGCACGGGAACCATGGAATGGTCCTTGTTGACACGGCGCAGCGTGCCGTCCCGATACAGCCACAATGGGGAATCGCCGATACTGACCCATGACAAACCGTTCGAATCGACCACCACGCCAACCAGCGTGCACCCCATACCTTCCAGATCAGGGTTGCCCTGCACATGATTGGCAATATTGTCGTTTGCCGACTGCCAGGCCTGTTCCAGGCGCTCGACCAGAACCATATCGGCATCCAGACTCCGCAATGCTGCATTGACAGCGATCCTACTCGCCTCGGCACCACCAACGTGACCACCCATACCATCCGCCAGCGCAATCAGGTAGTGATCCCGGGTATCGCCGGGCAGAAGATAGCCGAAGCTGTCTTCCTGATATGCCCGGTCACCGGCAATCTGTTTATGGCCGAGGCCGATGGTGGTTTTCAAACTCATGCAAAAACGCCTGTCGACTAGTCGAGCTCGTCCCAGGAAAAATGATCGCCGCACAGCGGCACGAACCTCATCTTGGTCTCACCAATTTGAATCAGAGAGTATGGTTCCAGCAGAGCCTGCCCCATCACAAGGTCATCATTGACGTATGTCAGGTTGGCGCCTGAGTGATGGGTAATGTGAAACTTGCGGGCTTTTGGCTCGTAGGCAATGAGGGCGTGTTTCTCCGACGAAATCGCCATATCGCCAAAGTCGAGCGGAACCCGCTCATCGGCAGAACGCCCGAGGCTGTTGACGCCATGGATCAGCTTTCGTACGTGGCCTTTGCCAGGACCGGCGATGACCACAAGCCAGCCCACCGGAAGCTCCGGTGCGCCATCAGTAGCATTATCTTCCGGGCTGCCCGCTTTCCTGGAACTCCGGTAAATAACGGTGTCTTCATCGCTGGAGGTCCTCGGTGGCGGAACGGTATCACCGGCACTCGACGCTGATCTGTGCCCGCCCAGAATAACGGTCGGGTCGTCGCCCGGCTGGTTGCCCGGAACCGGCACGCTCTCAACATTCCTGACGGAAACAGTCGGATCCTTTCCGGGCGATGTTCCCCTGCCAGAGCCTGCGGTCGGCTCGTCAGTCACGTTGCCGTCTTTCCCACGTTTCGCAACCATGTCACCAACCTCCCTTTTCAATCGTTTTCGTATAGCCGGTTAATCAGATTATCGAGGCAGTACTGACCGGTCCTGTTCAATGCAACCTCCTCCTGGCCCTGTACAATATGCATCAGGAAAACCAGCAGTGTGGATTGAATCAGCGCCAGCAATGTCGTGTAAAATGCCACGCCCAGATTGGATATGACCGACGTCAACAGTTGCGGGTCCTGTAACTGCTCGACGGTGTCAACGCCACTCAGGCCCTGCATGGCGGCGACAATGCCGATCACCGTACCGATGAAACCGAGTGTGGGAATCAGCCAGGTCAGATAGCGCAGAATATTATAACGAAGCTCGATTTCATGATGACAGAGCTCCAGACTCGAATTCATCAGTGAATTGGCCTGATCCACAGAGCGACTGGCCTGAAACTGCAGGATGCACCGTGTCAGCAGGCGCTGCAGGAAAAAACTGCCGTCGAGGTCGGTTTCACGGACTTTGCGGTAGTAGGGTGCCAGGTCCACGGCGCGCAGCATGGTCTCTTCGTCTTCGGGCAGGAGGTTCCTGGATAACTGGGTTTCTTCTGCTGAACCATGCCGCCACCGGGCCCAAAGCTCACCACAGCCGAACGCGAATACCAGCCACATGAGATTCTGGATCGTGAACGGATACGGGAAAACGGAAGACTGCCGATCCAGCAAAAGTTGCCCGGCTACGGCAATTGTATCTCCCGGCCCGGTCAGCACAAAACTCATTACCGCAATCAGCATGGCACCCGCGCCGACGGACAGAATCCCAAGCGTCAGTCTGTTATTATTTTTCATATGCACACCTGAGGCCACGTGTGGCTCCCTGAAGAAAATCTATGAAGAACATCTGTGATTCGCATCAGTCCCTCTGCTCGACTTCGCCCGTTCCGGGATTTCGCATGATCTCGCCTTCCAGCATTTCCTTGTGCGAACCCTGACCACCCTGGCCACGCGAACTATTGCCATGGGACGCATGTGCAGGCGGCTTGCCGCCCGCTGCAGGGTTATTGGATTTACTGGCACTGGATCCGTGGGCACTGGATACGTGGGTATTGGACATGGCAATCAACTGACTGACGTTCAGTTCCCGCTCGGCGATGCGGACCCTGTCATCGGCCCCGACATCTGACTGGCGGATGGCGAGCCACTGGCCGTTCTTCATCAAAAAGGTTCCGTGCCTGCTCGCACAATCGGTGAGGAAATATGTGCCGTTTTCACTGACCACGAGCTCGGCGTGCCGGCGCGAGACCGTATTATCAGAAAAGAAAATATTCGATTCTTTGGATCGTCCAATCGTCAGCACATTATGAGCCATGAAACCCTCGAAGACGAATTGTGCAACAGCGCACGCGCTCGCAAATAGCGGGAACAATAAAATATACATCAACTGATCGTCGTTTGTTCATGTTTATTCCTGATTCTTCTCGAAATTGTCCGTCAGACCAATAACAACGACACCCGGTGTATACAGCAATTCATGCAATGAGTTCATAGTCCAACCGGGTTACGTCATCACGAGCCGGGTCGTCACCCAGTCCAATTTGTCCCGTGCCATGCAGAATAAAATGTTCCCGCAGTATTTTGATGCAGTCGGCGTCAAACGCCCGGACGTATGTTCCGTTCGAGCTGGTGTCCTCGAGTCGGAAATTGCCCCGAAAAAATCCGACCTTCAGGTGAAATCGCGACACATGCTTTTTGGCCAGAACCAGTCGACAGGACGGGTCCCGTCCAATGGAAAATGGGACATCCCTGGCGGTGAAAATCTGTGTTTCGGATGAACTGTGTAATACCAGTCTGGATTCCTTCGGTCCCGGGCTGACATCGTGATGCATGGTCACGGTGGCGGGATTCAGGCCAGCGCCGCATGACCAGATCTCAATGGGGTCGGCGCTACCCTTGATGGATGTTGTTGTCATTTTGCTGCACGACCGGGCGAGCGCCGGTGTGAGCGCCGAAATACAGTCCGACCAGGTGATGATCTCACCTGCTTTGGCCCACGACATCATGCGTGATGACAGATTGACGGCCTGGCCATACATCTCGCCATCATCAAAAATGACCGTACCGAACCCGATGCCACACTTGATGGCCGTCTGATCGGTAAGCGGGTTATTCTGTATGTCCCGTGCAGCCTGAAGCGCCATGTCCGCATCGGGGAAATGAGCCAGAATCTCGTCACCGAACGAACGAAACACGGTTCCGCCCCGGGCCTCAACAACCGCGGCCATGCTGTGCAGGGATGTCGACACGCGGACCTGCGCCCGGGTATTGCCCTGACGATCAAACGTACCAACACTGTCACAAATGTCGGCAAACAGAATACCCAGCTCAGCTCTGACCGGATCAGCCATCATCAATACCTGTTACACGGTCCACCCGGGCAATAGAGTTCCTGTTTGTTTCGGTACAGCCTCAGACGCTCTCTCGCGGCCTCAATCTGTGCGCTGTCGTAGAGTTCGAACTCGTCCTCCAGCGCAAGCTGGATAGCCACTTCCTGCTGGTGCACAGCCGCACTGAAATCACCGGCAGCAGCCATACTGGCCCCCAGAGTCTCGCGATAGGGGTACCAGTCGGGATAGGCCTCAATCGCCCGGGCCGCGTAATCCCACGCTTCATCGCCGTCTCTTAATCCTGCGTCCGTGGTCGTCGCCAGTAACCAGGACAGGTAATTCATGCCGTCATCACTGCCCAGATTCGCAGATTTTCGGTACCAGCGCGCGGCCTCTCTGTCACTTTGAGGCACACCACTCATACCGGTCTCGTAAATGTCTCCCAGACTGTTCATGGCCGTGGGACTGCCCTGTTGCGCGGCCTCTTCGAACCAGTGCAGGGCCTGATCAATGTTTTCTGGCACACCCAGACCCACCAGGTACATGAACCCCAGTTTTTCCTGCGCTTCCGTATTGCCCTGCTGGGCGGACCTGAGGAACCAGAACGCGGCCGCGTCATTATCCTCCGCCACCACAATGCCAAAATAATAGGCTTCACCCACCGAATATTCTGCCGCGGCATAACCCTGGTCGGCAGCCATGCGCCACCACCGAACTGCCTCCGGCTCGTCCTCGGTGACACCCCAGCCATAATAGTATGCCTGGCCCAGTTCGTGTTGTGCCGGGGCATATCCTTCCCGTGCGGCCAGTTCCAGCAACAGCGCATAACGGTCATAGTCGCCCGCGTCAAAGGCCGCCATGGCTTTTCGGTAATTTTCGATATCTGCTTCGGTAACCGTACTCTGCTGACCGCCGGACCTCTCGATCCTCTCAACCTCCGTACCCTGCAGTCGCGGTGTTTCCTGGGTCGTACCAGTACCACTGTTTCCAGCTTCCGCAGCTTTGGCCTCGGCCTCCGCCTCGAGACGTAAACGTTCTGCCTCCGCGGCGGCTTCTGCTTCCAGACGGATGCGCTCTGCCTCTGCCGCTGCTTCTTCCGCCGCCTGTTCCGCCGCAATGCGTTCCTGCTCCGCTGCCTCGGCGGCAAGGCGCTCCTGCTCCTGCATCGCCGCAACTTCTGCCTCGGCGGCCTGCTGGGCGGCGCGCTCATTGGCCGCCTGATCATTCTGGCCCTGTTGATAGATCAGAAAACCCGCCACACCCAACACAGCCACGATGCCAGCGATCGCTGCCATCCGGCCGCCACTGCTGCGCGCGGGCTCCGGCGCCGGTGTTACCCGGGCATGGCGCTCGCCACCGACGGGCGGTTGCGGGCCGCCCGCATCATTGGGGGGCGCGTCGGCAGAACCACCATCGTCTGATCCGCCACCCTCTGAGTCGGCAACGGGTGAATCGGACGCGGATGACTCTGAAGCGGGCGACGGCTGACCGGCGAAGTTTGCATCGAACAACATGGCCTGCCAGGCCTCGATGGATTGCGGCCGTTTTTTGCCAAATACCTGCAGTGCCGCATCAATGCCTTCGAGCAGGGCGCGTCCGTAATCGTCGCCGGCGGCGTCCACGGCGGGCACCACCTCGTCTTCCTCGATGCGGCTGGTGGCGGCGGGGAATTTTGCGACGCCCGTGACCATGCGATAGGCGAGAACGCCCAGCGCATAGATGTCCGTCCACGGCCCCTGCCGGGACGAGCGGCTGTCGTACTGCTCGACCGGGGCGTAACCTTCCGTCAGCACGCCGGTGACACTGGCGCTGTGGGCCGCGCTCACATACCGGGCCGCACCGAAGTCAATCAGCACCGGCGTGCCGTCTTCGCGGATCAGAATGTTGGCGGGTTTCAGATCCCGGTGCAGCCAGTCGGCGCGGTGAATTTCCGCCATGGCCGACAGGATCGGTTCCAGCAGCTCCCGGACCCGGGCTTCCGGCATGGCCCCCTCGCGGTCCAGTACGACCGACAGCGGCTCGCCCTCAATACATTCCATAACGATGTAGGCCGTGCCATGGGCCTCGATGAACATGTGCACGCGGACGATGTTGGCGTGATAAAAACGGGCCAGGGTGCGGGCTTCTTCCAGAAACCGTTCCCGGCCCCAGTCGAAATCCTCGCGATCGTTTTCAGACTTGGGCTGCACGGTCAGATCGTTCTCGCGGACCGAGAACATGGACGGCAGGTATTCCTTGATGGCAACGGGCTTTTCGAGCGTGGTATCCCAGCCGTTATAGGTGATGCCGAACCCGCCCGAGCCGAGCACACCACCAACCCGAAAGTGCTCAAGCATGGTGCCTTCCGGCAACGCCAGCCGATGTTCAACAATATCAGCCATGGACCCCGTCTTCCGTTATGGGAAAAGAGTACCAAGTATGGGGGTGGGTGCAACTTTTTAGTTGGGGGTGGTGTTTCTGCGGGTTTGCTGTGCCAGGAACCCCAGTTGTCAGAGGGGATTTCGGTACACCCTTTTCACATTGATCAATAACCAGATGAGACGAATGTCTTAGAGGTGAAAAACGGTTCTATTGGTACGTAAGAACGCATGAATTGGGGCGATCCAATAAAGCAATGGCTATTGAGGCAAACAACTTTTCCGTTAAATGTCCGATCTAACATCGTAAGCGGCGATATCACAAGACCGTTAATCACTTCCGAGAATAGCCAGAAGGGGACAGACTGTTTGACGTCAGCGCCTATGGAACAGATTAGCGGTATTGCATAAGAGAGGATTTCTGGTTCATCGTAATGACCCGAAGGGGAATGAAGATGAGACAGAAATCGCAGACAAGACAGACAGGTGCAGCCAAGGTAATCAAG
>JAJFID010000190.1 GCA_021775325.1 Rhodospirillales bacterium | reverse complement strand
ATATCTGCCCGGTGCCAGCATTATTTACTGATCTGTGCGTCAGACTATACCAATTCATGCACTAAATCCCAGATAATCCAACAATTTAGTACATCTTCAAACCTATTGTATTTGTACCTGTCTTTGCCTGAAAAATTGGTTAACGAACATACCCGCCATGAGTCCCACCACACCAATCAATGGGGCGCACATGCAATATTTTCACTCCAAATTACTTGATTCAACAATTCATTAAAATTTTATCAGTAATATCAAATCTATATCTTGATTATTGCATTGTGCGTCGCAGCATAATTGCGGTTGACATAACTATCAGCCACGCTTATCTATGATTTAATGCTGCACTGCAGCAATATGATCACTCGCCCTTAGATATATAGATTGGATACCGGAAAATGACCGCCACGAAAAAAACGATTAAAGTTGCTGAAGCCAAAACTGACGTCAAACCAACGACGAAAACAGTTGATTCTCCGAAAGTTGATGCCGTACAGGCTGCTGTTACCGTCAGCAAGGAAGCTGTGGAACTTGCCGTAAAAGCCGGCAACGAAGCCGCGACTAAAGGCTACGAGCAGGCTGTATCCGTTGCCAAGGAGCAAGTCGAGGCCGCTACCGAAGCAAGCGCTGAGGTGTTCAAGGGCTATGAAGGCGTTATCGCGTTTCACAAGAATAACTTCGACGCCATTGTTGAAGCATCAAACATCTGGGTTACAGGTGTCCAGAACCTGAACGCCGCATGGAGTTCTTTTGCCAGCAAGTCAGTAGAGCAGGGCGTTTCCACCTCCAAGGCCTTGATCGCCTGCTCCACGGTGGAAGAAATCATTGCTCTGAACAGCAAAAACGCAAAGTCGTCCTATGACGCGGCGGTTGCTGAGACCCAGAACATTCGTGAAATGGGCATCAAACTCGCCGAGACATCCGCCAAGCCATTGGCTTCGCGGGTTAACGAGACGGTCGCACAGTTCTCAAAACCGCTCGCAGCCTGATGCCATAGTGGCAGGTCAGTATTTGGCCAGCCATAATACAAATGCCCGATGGTGTCCTCCCCACCATCGGGCATTTTGTTTTCAGGGCCGGTTTTGGAATCTAGATTGGCGACCAGGGAAGAACCTTCACACCCCGCCACTCGTTTGAAAGTCGACGCGCTTTTTCGTCATAGATGTCAGGTAGGTCCTGCATGTAGGTGGGGCGAACTATCCTGTTATACACATCGTCCAGCCCCGCAGGGGCATACAATCGCGGTGTGCCGTCGTCGACCGCATAGATTCCGACCATTGCCACTTGTTCCAGAAATCGATCAATACCCTCAAATGCCGTTTTCAGAGGCGGGTAGGGGTGGGCGAATTTATCCTCATACCAGAGGTGAACACGGGCCTGATTACGAACCTCAACTGGCGCAGAAAGAATTCCGCATAATGAATTGATTTTATTGATCCATTCATCTTCCGCATGCCAGTCAATATTGCCGTCATCAAAATAGAAAACATCATAGTCGCGAATACTCTGTTCGGGTGGTAGTCCTTCCAGAACATTCCACACGGTCTGAAACAGACAACCGCTGGTGATAATCCAGTTCGGCATGTCGGAGGTCACAAGCGCATCAAAGAGTTTTTGATTAGATGGATTACAAAAGCAGGTCGTTAAGAATGCCTGCATGCGATGATTAGCAACCATCAGTCTTCCAGTAGCGAACGAACCTTGACGAGATTAACCACTGACTGGACATTTTCGATATCACGGACAATTTCTGTGGCCTTTTCGTTTTCCGGTGCTGACAACGCCCGGCCAAACAGGAAAACATGCCCAGCAACGGAGCGATATCGGAAATTCGTGACGTTAACGCCCTTGGCGTCCAGTAACTGGGCGTTTATTTTGGTTTCGATGATGGTGTCATCAACAAATTTCTCAACAGCACCCTGTTCCTGCTCAAGGTCGGACTTGATCATGATCTGATTGAGAACCAGTTTGATTCCCTCAATGTCGCGGATGACGTCCTCAGCGGTGGCGCGTTGTTCCAGAGATTCCACAATGCCCGTCAGCATGACATCCTGCTCATAGACATCAGAATTTATGGATATAACGTCGGTACCCATTTGATCCGCGATAGTAGCCGTTATGGACGCCTTGATTCGAGTGTCCGTGGCAATATCCTCTGCACTGCGGTCTTCGACAGCCGCCTCAATAGCATCCTTGATGATCGTCAAAGGGTTGAGATCGATTGCGTAGCTTTTTGATGTTGCCAGAACCGAAATTCCCACAATGACCAAAATAGGCAACAGGCCTTTGTTTTTGTTTAATAAACTGGATATCATAAGCAATTTTACTCCCGCAAGTATTGTTTTTGACCCGGCGTAGGCCTACATGCTGTCAATGAAACATGAGGGCGCACAGGCATTTGAACGAGTTTGGCGCGCCCGCCCTTTGACCCGTACCCTCAACAGCCTATATCATAGTACAGCGTTCCAGAAACAACAGGTTGTTGGACGCGCGCTCAAAAATGATGGATGTAGCCGCTTAGCATGAACAATAATTACTGATACACACATGACGAACCATTTACCGACCAGATTGCCAACGGCATCGAATTCGCCCCTCATGACAGGCCCCGATAAAGGGCCACGTCCGCCTGCGCACATTGATGACGATTCAGAGACAGGTGTCGCGCTAAAATCGCGACCCAAGACCAAGAAGCCGTCTATGTACAAAGTGTTGATGCTTAATGATGACTACACACCAATGGAATTCGTTATCCATGTGCTTGAGAACTTCTTTCGAAAATCCCATGACGAGGCAACCCAGATCATGCTTCATGTGCATCAGCGCGGAGTCGGAATCTGCGGCGTCTTTACCTATGAAGTCGCGGAAACAAAAGTGACACAGGTCATGGATATGGCGCGTCAGAACCAACACCCGTTACAATGCACCATTGAAAAAGACGATGATGATCAGGATGATTAACAAAACCGAAGTTCGATCCCGAAATAGAACTGGAAAATAACAGTATGCTGTCGCGAAACCTGGAACAGACCCTACACCGTGCCCTCGCTTATGCGACTGAGCGGCACCACGAGTACGCAACGCTGGAGCATCTGTTGTTGTCGCTTGCCGATGATCCCGATGCTATGGCGGTATTTCATGCGTGTGGCATCGATGTCGATGGTCTTCGCGATGGCCTGATTGAATTTGTCGATTCCGAATACGACGATATTACCGTTGACCGGGTTGCCGAACCAAAGCCCACAGCCGGATTCCAGCGGGTTGTTCAGCGCGCCGTTATCCATGTGCAGTCATCCGGGCGCGAAGAGGTTACGGGTGCCAACATCCTGGTCGCGCTGTTTTCTGAGCGGGAAAGCCATGCGGTCTATTTCCTGCAGGTGCAGGACATGTCGCGACTGGACGCCGTCAACTATATTTCTCATGGCATTGCCAAGGTGCCCGGACAGTCAGAAACACGGACAATTCGGGGCGCGGAAGAAGATGAAGATGCCGAGGAAGGTGCCC
>JAJFID010000189.1 GCA_021775325.1 Rhodospirillales bacterium | reverse complement strand
TTGCCGTGATGAACGTCGAAGTCCACAACAGCGACCCGTTTCAGGCCATGTACGGCACGACCGTGATTGGCGGCAATGGCGACGTTATTAAACAGGCAGAACCCCATGGCGCGCTCCCGCTCCGCATGATGGCCGGGCGGTCTGACCGCGCAGAATGCGTTGTGGGCTTCACCAGCCATCACCGCGTCCACAGCAGCACATGCACCGCCCGCCGCCCGCAGGCCCGCCTCGCCCGACGCCGGTGACATGGCGGTATCCGGGTCCAGGAAAGCCCGCCCCTCTGTGGGCACACTGTCCAGAATGTGGCGGACATGGTCGGCACTATGCACTCGTTCAATCGTGGTTGTTTCACAGACCGGCGCCTCGCGCCGATCCAGTCCATCAAAGGCCTCATGCTCCAGTGCCGCGACAACCGCGCGCAGTCGGTCCGGGCACTCCGGGTGCATGGTGCCGGGGTCGTGCTCAATACAGATCGGATGGGTAAACAGCATGGTTGTCATAATAAATCGCCAATCGGGTCATAACGTTGCATCGCATTTCGAACCTGTCTCATAATGTAACAGATAGCCGTCCTGGCGCGAGCCAATTCATTTATTACGGCGCGTGCCAATTCAACTAAAAATGATGCCTCTGCGCTGGACTGTTCAGGTATCCTGAGTATCATCTCCCCCGCACCGTTCGGGGTGACTGGGAAAATTCAGATGTTCAGAAAATGGTCCAATGGAATCAACCGAATAGGCACTGCTGCCGTTGTGGTCCTCGGCCTGACGGTAACACCACCTGTCGCGTTGTCGCTTTATGCTCAGGAAGAAGTGGCCACACCCGTCGGTGTTGATGCCGTCATTCAGGAATCCCTGCATCAGACAGTCCCTGTCATCGGGCGCCTGGTGGCCACACGATCCGGTGTTGTTGCCGCCCGCACCAGTGGGCCCGTCGGCGAGTTCCGGGTTCAGGTCGGTGATCGCGTTGCAGCAGACGACGTTATTGCCAAGCTCGTCTCCGATGCACTGGAATCCCGACGCGAGCTGTGGCAATCCGAAGTCCGGCAGTACAGTGCTGCCGTCCAGACCAGCCGGGCGGAGATGGCGCTCAGCCAGCAGGAGCTTGACCGGCTGGAGGAACTGGAAGGCTCCTCTGCGTTCTCACAGGCCCAGATGGACGACAAACGACAACAGGTCGCCGTGGCCAAGAGTGCTGTCGCCGAAAGCCGCGCCGAGCTCAGTGTCGCCGAAGCCAATCTTATGCTGGCTGAAATCAATCTGTATAACGCTGAAATCCGCGCGCCCTACGACGGTGTGGTCTCACAACGCCACACGGAAGTCGGCGCTTTTGTGACTCCCGGCATGTCCATTGTGACATTGATCGATGACAAAACCCTGGAGATTGAGGCCGACGTACCAACCGAACGGATCGATGGCCTGACGCCCGGCACGGCAATCATGTATACGTTGCAGGATGGCACTATGGGAGAGGCCACGGTCCGCGCCGTCATTCCCGATGAAAACCCGTTAACCCGTACGCGGTCTGTGCGTTTTTCGGCACAATTGAGCGAGGATACGGTGCTCGCAGTTAACCAGAGCGCCACGTTGAATATCCCCAACGCTGCGCCCCGGTCCGTGACCAGCGTACACAAGGATGCTGTTTTGAATACGAGCGGCGGCACCATTGTATATGTTGCCGTCGACGGCGTTGCCAGTATGCAACCGGTGACGCTGGGTGAATCAGTCGGGCCACGATTTGAAGTGATCGACGGATTATCTGTTGGTGATTTGGTCGTGGTTCGCGGTAATGAACGACTGCGCCCGGACCAGCTTATCGAATATCCGGGTACGGGCAGTTAGGTCACAGCACATGGATCTCATACGCGCATCCATCGAACGACCGGTCGCGGTTATTGCCGCCGTGCTCATGGTTGTCATGTTCGGGCTGGTCGCTCTGAATTCTATTCCCATTCAGCTCACCCCCGATGTGCGAAAACCGATTATCGATCTGCGCACATCATGGCCCGGTGCCGCGCCTGCAGAAGTGGAACGCGAGATCACCAACCGGCAGGAAGAAACCCTCAAGGGTCTTGAAGGTCTGGAAGAAATCACCAGCCGGTCACAGGACGGCCGGTCCTCCATCACGCTGGAGTTTGCTGTCGGTCAGAACATGGACAAGGCCATGCTGCTGGTCTCCAATCGCCTCGACCGGGTCAACGGCTATCCGTCCGAGGTGGACGAGCCGACCATCAGCACATCGTCCAGCGAAGACAGTCCCATTACCTGGATTATCCTGCGCCGGGCTGAGGGCAACAACAAGATGGTCCACGAGTACGGTGATTTTGTCGAAGACGTGGTTCAGGATCGTCTGGAGCGGGTCAACGGCGTCTCCCGGGTCAACGTATACGGCGGCAGTGAGCGTGAGTTGAAAATCGTCGTAAATCCCGAACGCATGGCTCGTTTTGGCCTGACCGTCACCAGTGTGGTCAATACCTTGCGCGCTGCCAATGCCAGTGTCACAGCCGGTGATGTGGATGAGGGCAAACGCCGCTACGTGGTGCGCACGGAAGGCGAATTCGAAACCATCGAACAGGTCCGTGCCGTTGTGCTGCGTTCCCTCACCGACACGGAAAGCGGCAGGCTGGCCCGTGTCACCATCGGCGACATTGCCACGGTTGAATTCTCCCACAAGGATCCCACGTCCATGATCCGGTTTCTGGGCGAACCATCGCTGGCGATCAACGCTGTTCGCGAGACCGGTGCCAACGTGATTGAGGTCATGAACGGGATTCGCGCAGCCATCGATGAGCTGAATACGACGGTGCTGCCCGATAGCGGGCTGTATCTGACGCAGGTGTACGACGAAACCACCTATATCGATTCATCCATCAACCTGGTCCAGCAGAACATCTTCGTGGGTGGCTCGCTGGCCGCCATCATCCTGCTGCTGTTCCTGCGTTCAGGGCGGGCGACGCTGGTCATATCATTGGCAATCCCGGTATCGGTTATCGGCGCGTTTGTTGCCATGGCGGCGCTGGGGCGGTCGCTCAATGTGATTTCGCTGGCTGGCATTGCCTTTGCCGTGGGCATGGTGGTGGATGCCGCCATTGTTGTGCTGGAGAACATTTACCGCCTGCATCAGCAGGGCAAAAGCAAACGCGAGGCTGCCTATCAGGGTGCCAATCAGGTCTGGGGTGCGGTACTGGTTTCCGCCCTGACCACGGTTCTGGTGTTCATTCCCATTCTTGTGATGGAACTGGAAGTGGGACAGTTGTTCCGCGATATCGCCGTCGCCATTTCCGTTTCCGTGCTGTTATCCCTGATTGTTGCGATTACGGTAATACCGGCATTATCCAATCGGCTGCTCAGCGATACCACACGACAAAAAGGTGGACTGATTCACACGCTGACCATTCCGCTTGCCGCACTGGGTATGAAATTCGTCCAGCTTGTGGTCGGCATCACGCGAACGGTCATTACCAGCCGCGTACGTTCGCTTCTGGTGGTCGTGATCCTGTGTGGCGCGGGCGCGTTTGTGACCCTGCAATTCCTGCCCAAGCTGGATTACCTGCCGACCGGCAACCGGAACCTTATTCTGGGCTATGTGCTGCCACCACCGGGTTATAATCTGGAAACCACCACCGGCATCGCATCACGCATCGAAGCCGAAATCAGGCCGCTGTGGGAAGGCAGCGACGGCACCCTTGCGCCTGAGAAAAATGGCGAAGCTGCCGGTAACGAAGATGGTCCGGCGAAAGTTCAGCGGTTTTTCTTTGTGGCCTTTCGCGGCACCACCATTCTGGGAGCCGCAGCAGTTAATCCCGCCCGGGTGAAGGAACTCATCCCGACGTTGAGCCAGGCTACCTACCGGGAACCGGGTACATTTGGCCTGATCAGTCAGCGCTCGCTGTTTGCCCGCGGCATCGGCGGCGGACGGTCGGTTGATCTGAACGTATCGGGCCCGGAACTGGAAAGCATCCTCGAAACCGCACTCCGGGCCTTCGGCAAGATTTCGGCTGTGCTGCCCCAGGCTGAAGGCACACAGATCAGGCCTAAACCCGGCCTCGAGCTGGGTGCTCCTGAAATCCGGGTGTTTCCCAATCGCGTGAAACTGGCTGACAACGGTGTTACCGCGCGCGAACTGGGCGATACGCTGGACGCCTTTAACGATGGCCTGCGAGTGGCTGAAATAACTGTCGACAACAAGCGCCTTGATCTGACACTGACGGGGCCCAACAAGGGGGTGACGGAAACCCAGGGCATTGCCAATCTACCGGTTGTAACCCAATCGGGCAAAATCCTGCCTGCCAGCTCACTGGCCGATATCGCCGTGACATCTGGTCCCACCGAAATCCGCCATCTGGAGCGATTGCGCACGGTGACTCTGCAGATCAGACCACCTGAAAACATGCCCTTGGAACTGGTGCTCGAGATGATCAACGAACAGGTGGTCGCACCGCTCAAGGAAGAAGGCCTGCCCGATGGTGTGCGCCTGTTGGTATCGGGTACTGCCGACAAACTGTCCCAGACCTGGGATGCCATGGTGCTGGATTTGTTCATCGCCGTGGTCATTGTGTACCTGGCCATGGCCGTGCTGTTTGAGAGCTTCCTGTATCCAATGGTGATCATGTTGTCGGTGCCCCTGGCCACCGCCGGTGGTGTTGGCGGGCTGGCGCTGGTCAATATGGTCACATTCCAGCCGCTGGATATGCTGACCCTGCTGGGCTTCGTCATTCTTATCGGCATTGTGGTCAACAATGCCATTCTGCTGGTGCACCAGACCCTGTTTCATCTGCGAACGGAGAACATGAGCGCCCACGATGCTATTATGGAAGCCACCAGAAACCGTATCCGGCCCATCTTCATGTCCACGCTGACCAGTGTTTTTGGTATGGTCCCGCTGGTGGTTTTTCCGGGTGCCGGCTCCGAATTGTACAGGGGGCTGGGTTCTGTTGTTGTTGGTGGTCTCAGTCTGTCCGCCGTGCTGACGCTATTGATCATCCCGCCCCTGCTGGCGCTGGTCACGCGCAGCGGTGAACCCGCCAGCGACCTGACACCGGAAGCTGTGCCGGTTGAGCGTGCCGCAGAGTAAAAGGCGCAGGAGACTTAACCCCACATGATTTTTCGTCAGTTCTTCGACACCACCTCAAGCACCTACACCTATCTGCTGGCCAGTCGCGCAGGTGGCGAGGCCCTGATCATTGACCCCGTGCTGGAGAAAACAGATCACTATCTGCGGGTACTGAAAGAACTGGATTTACGACTGGTCAAAGCCGTGGACACCCACGTTCATGCCGATCACATCACCGGACTGGGATCTTTGCGCGATGCCACCCATTGCGTAACCGTCATGGGCGCGGAAAGTTCCGTTGACGTTGTGTCCATGCGGGTTAACGAAGGCGATACCATCAATATCGAGAACATCTCGCTGGACGTGCTGTACACGCCCGGCCATACAAACGATTCATACTGTTTTCTGCTCGGCGATCGGGTGTTTACCGGCGACACACTGCTTATCCGCGGTACCGGACGAACGGACTTCCAGCACGGCAGCGCCGAAGACCAGTACAACTCAATATTCGGTAAACTGCTGAAACTGCCGGACGACACGCTGGTCTATCCGGGCCACGACTATAAGGGCGATACGGTCAGCACCATTGCCGAAGAACGCGCCTTCAACCCGCGATTACAGGTCAGCTCAGCCGCCGAGTACGCAGATATTATGAACAACCTGAAACTGCCCAATCCCAAACTCATGGACGTGGCAGTTCCGGCCAATCAGAAGATCGGCTTGCGTCAGGATGAAGCCGCACTCAAGGACAGCACCGTGGATGCCCGAACCTCCATGGCGCTGCTGAATGACAGCAGCGTGGTGTTCGTGGATTTGCGTGAGGACGGTGAACGCCACAGCAACGGTGTCATCGAAGGTGCCATGCACGTGCCCTACCCGTCGCTCAGTGACGCCATCGGCCCCGGTGGCGCCCTGAACATTCTCGCCACCCGCATGGAAACCCGCCTGCTGTTGTTCTGCGCCTACGGCGAACGCTCCGCCCTTGCCCTGCAGGACATGCAGGAACGCGGATTCAGTAACGTCATTCACATGGCGGGCGGCATGGGTGCGTGGGTTGAGGCTGGCGGGGTGGTTTCCGCAGCGGAATCGGATGTTTAGAATCGCGACCTGATTCAGAAAACCTCACTGAGTTCCAGAGTATCCAATCCGTATCCATGCTCCCAACATCATATGTTGTCGGATTACATACCCGTTCACACGCCGAATCCGGGTGTTTGATCAACTTCGCCAACAACCAGATGCAGATATCCATCTGATAAACAGGTTTACCTTCTGATGAAGCGAAATCAGACTTATACCGACTTGTTGTCTATAATTCCCCCATACGGGATGAAGCAGGTTCAGGGTGCGCGTTGTGGAAATATCTGAAATGTTCAGAGTTACGGCAAAAGCTGTCATTTTCGTAAATGGCAAAGTGTTGTTGTTGCGTAAGCCCACGGGGAAATGGGACCTGCCCGGTGGTCGGTTGGGTAACGACGAAGACATCAAAATCTGCCTGGCGCGCGAGATCGCGGAAGAAATTGGTCTGGATGTGAACGTCGGTACGCTGATCGACTGCAATCTTCGCCGTCTGCAGGAGCCCAAGTTTAACGTCATTATTGTTGCCCACTTGTGTACACTCAACGGAACATTCTCAGATATTGTACTGAGCAGTGAACATACCGAGGTCCGGTTATTCAGCGACCATGAAATCGACAGCCTTGATATGCGTTCGGCCTATCACAAACCGGTACGAAAGGCCTTCATCCAACGGAAGGCCGCCCCCGGCGACCATGAAACGCCCCATAGAAACAAGTTTTACCGGGATGTTCGCTCCGTGTTCCAGATACTCAAGGCACGCCTGTTTTCGTCCTGACACAAATCAGGCACCCTGCATTTCGGCCTAATCCCGAATTTGCATGCTGGGATCATAATCATCCAGTGTTTCATAAAAAGTGTCAGCCGGACCCACAATTTTCGCATCAGGCTGAAGCGGGACTTCTGTATCAACTTCCGGATAATCCAGGCTCGAGAGAAAAAACCGCATGCAGTTCAGGCGTGCGCGTTTTTTATCGTCAGAACGTACAACGGTCCACGGGCAGTCGGCGGTGTGCGTGTTGAAGAACATGGCCTCCTTGGCTTCCGAATAATCGTCCCACAGGTCCAGTGATTCAAGATCAATCGGGCTTAATTTCCAGTGTTTGAGTGGATCGTTCTGTCGTGCCTGAAATCGCCGCAACTGTTCTTCACGACTGACCGAGAACCAGAACTTGAACACATGAATACCACTTCGTACGAGCATGCGTTCAAACTCGGGTACCTGTCGCATGAATTCCATGTATTCCGCAGGCGAGCAAAACCCCATGACCCGTTCCACGCCTGCCCGATTATACCATGACCGATCAAAGAAAACGATTTCGCCCCGCGTCGGGAGCTGTTTGGCATAACGCTGAAAGTACCACTGGCCGCGCTCTTCTTCCGACGGCTTTTCCAGTGCAACCACGCGGGAACCACGTGGATTAAGATGCTCGGTAAACCGCTTGATGGTCCCGCCTTTACCCGCCGCGTCGCGCCCCTCGAAGATGCACAATACCCGTTGGCCCGTATCCTTTACCCAGTTCTGAACCTTTAACAGCTCAATCTGTAATTCTTTCTTGCGAATTTCGTACTTCGCCCGCGCCATCCGTTTTTTGTAGGGATAGTTTTTGGGCAACGGTACAGACCGCCCCTTCTTCTCCAGAAGTTCGTGCCGGATAAGGGCGTGGCTCTTGTGATCCTCTGCCGACGAATTCGTGACGTCGCGGCGTGCCTTCGCAGAAACTTTGGGTGCTTTTTTTCGCCCGGATTTTTTCACCTTCTCAGAGCCACGCCTGGCAGCCGGTTTCTTACTCGCGGCGACGCCGGTTGATTTATTGTTCAGTTCCATGACAGATTTCTCCATA
>JAJFID010000188.1 GCA_021775325.1 Rhodospirillales bacterium | reverse complement strand
CCTGAATTCGAACCTGACAATAACGCCATGTTTGCGTTCCTTCAATCGCATCTAAGACACTCGCGATTGAAGCAATGCCTAAACTCAGGAAACATTCGCGCGTCGTTGATGCGAATTCGCAAAGAAGCCAAGAATTTTATCGACCGACTGGCACAGGAAATCGTCGACCGTAGCCCTCGGATAGTAGGATGCAGTTCGACATTCAACCAACATTGTTCAAGCTTGGCGCTCCTGCGCCGAGTTCGTGAACTGGACCCTTCTATCATAACACTCATTGGCGGCGCAAATTGCGAAGGAGCCATGGGTGAAACCACCTTAACAGCGTTCAAATGGGTAGACTATGTGGTCTCCGGTGAAGCAGATGAGCTAATTGTGCCGTTTTGCAGATCGCTGCTCAGCGTAGGTCACTATACCAATCCCGACGACTTGCCAAAGGGCGTGTTCGCCAGGATACAAACTGTTCCGCGGACTGGACCAGTGCGAGTTTCGGTAGAGAATCTCGACAATGTTCCTGTCCCTGACTTTACGGACTACTTTCTCGCGCTGCCTGATCTCAAGATTGCCGAATATATTGATCCAGGTTTGCAATATGAAACTGCACGCGGCTGCTGGTGGGGTCAGAAGTCGCATTGCACTTTCTGCGGTCTGAATGGTAGCAGTATGAATTTTCGGTCAAAGTCGCCAAACAAGGTGATCAACGATCTGGACAAACTGTCCCAAACGCACCAGATCGGAGGTTTTCAGATCGTCGATAACATCCTCGATATGAATTACTTTTCTACTCTCTTGCCCTCTCTGATCGACAAGAAGTACTCCTTTTTTTTCGAGACGAAATCAAACCTTAAGAGGCCGCATGTCAAAATGTTGGCGGATTCAGGTGTTAAATGGATACAGCCGGGTATCGAAAGCATCCACGATGATGTCCTGAAATTGATCCGAAAAGGATGTACGGCAGCGACAAACCTTCAGCTTTTGAAATGGTCACATGAATACGGAATATTTGTGTACTGGATATTTATGGTTGGAATTCCTGATGAAAAGGACCTCTGGTATCACGAAGTATGCTCGAACATGCCCATGATTTCACACCTACAGCCTCCCTCCTCTATTGCCTTTCTGCAGTATCACCGGTTCAGCCCGTATCATCAAAATCCGGAGAGTTATGATTTGAGCCTGCGCCCCCATGAACTTTACCAGTATGTCTATCCA
This sequence comes from Rhodospirillales bacterium, assembly GCA_021775325.1. Lineage (GTDB taxonomy): Bacteria > Pseudomonadota > Alphaproteobacteria > Rhodospirillales > Casp-alpha2 > JABJGO01. Next base: position 3,296 of record JAJFID010000188.1, on the reverse strand, counting down.
ATTGATGACGAGTTAATGGATGGAATCGCCTATTATTTTGAAACTAACGCGCCTCCTCCTCAACGCGATGATCGACCAGGGCTTGACAAACTTAGTGTTTCTCTCCGGGAATGGCGAATGCAACACGTTATCCAAGACGCAAGGCCGATTCTTGAAATGGATGATGTGGATTGTGTCTTACAAATTCACGATACGAGGGCCTGCGCAGTCGAAAAGTACCACCAACTTGCTGGGATTGATCGGGCAATTTATAAAGCCTGCGATTCGGCACAATCCCGTGCCAGCCTAATGCGTGCATTAAAGACGGCAGGATATACACCTATCGAATCCGAAGTAGATACAGCTATCGAGGCGATGCGCGACAAGAAACTAATCCTCGGCATATCAAACAAGTTCTTCAGCCTAGCAACTTGGAAAACGCCGATAACACAATCCGGAAAACCAAGATACCCAGGCGGCACTGTAGAATTGGACCGTTACATGCATGACAAGTTTGTCGCCCAAGTCTAACTGTATAGTCCCTCTAACTCATCGCTACTGTGCTTCGACCCGTTGTTGCAAAACGGATTGACCGATGAGAATGCCAGACGGTCTGTAAGCCGGGTTCTGTACCCGCGAACGGGTGACGACCATTCATCTGGGACGTCCGTTGCCGGACGCCTCACGCAACCTACCCGGACTGCGGCGTGGAAACACACCTGACTCGCGAGGAGTCTGCGGCCCCTATTCGGTTTTGCTCCCGGTGGGGTTTACCCTGCCACGTTTGTTACCAAACGCGCGGTGCGCTCTTACCGCACCCTTTCACCCTTACCTCGCGGACCCGGTCGAAACCGGCAGGCGAGGCGGTATACTCTCTGTGGCACTTTCCCTGGGGTCGCCCCCGCCGGGTGTTACCCGGCACCGTATCTCCATGGAGCCCGGACTTTCCTCCCTCCGTGATTGACATAAGCCTCACGAACAGCGGTCGTCCGACCGTCTGGCAGGAATGTCATATCAGTTTCGACGAACGAAATCCATATAGATCGTTTGCAGGTGTCGCGTCACTGGACCGGGGTTACCCCCACCAATGATCGTGTCGTCAATCTGGACGACTGGGCAGACATAGGTTGACGCACCGGTGATAAACGCCTCATCGGCAGCCAACGTTTCATCCAGCGTGAACAGGCGTTCATCCAGATCGACGTCATTTTCTTCGAGCAACACCAGCAGAGCCTTGCGGGTACATCCTGGAAGGATATCGTGCGACAGCGGCCGCGTCACAATGGTCCTGTCCACGACGATGTAAAAGCTGGTCGCACCGCCTTCGGTTATGTAGCCGTCTTGATGCAACAACGCCTCGCTGGCACCGGCAGCGTATGCTTGCTGTTTCGCAAATACGCTGCCCATGAGGCCCACCGTCTTGATGTCACGTCGCCCCCATCGGATATCCGGTGCACTCAGCATCCTGATACCGTCCTGAAACTCGCGACGGGTAGTATCTGATTTGGGTTGAGCAAAGGCAAAGACTGTTGGTGTCATGCCAGTGCTGGGTAGAAAATCGCGGTCGCCGTCACTGCCCCGGGTGATCTGCATATATATCAGCCCTTCTTCGATATGATTACGGTGGGCGAGAGTTTGCATCATCTCCTGTATTTCTTCATGAGACAGCGGGCTCGGTATATCCATCTCGCTCAACGACCGGTCCAGGCGCTGCATGTGTGATGCGAAATCCAGAATCCTGTGATTATGTATAGCGGCCACTTCGTAGATGGCGTCCGCAAACAGCAGCCCCCGATCAAAGATAGAAACGGTTGCATCCTCCGGCGCGCAATAGAGACCATTGATATAGACGATCTTACTCATCGCTCTGGTCCCACAGGGCTTTATCCGGTCGTACCATATCACCTATCCCCGTACGTTCTGTTATCAGAGCGTAAGCCTCCGTCCTACGGTGATGCGTGAAATTGAAAATCTCCTGCTTGAGGTATTGGGCGTCATCAAAATCACACCGCGCCGAAATCAATTCGTCTTCCAGCGTTGTTGCCATGGCCACAATTTCGCCCGATGGAGAGATGATCATACTCTGACCAATCATATTGTAGCCTTCCTCGCAACCACATTTGGCGGCCGCAGCGACCCAGCAGGCATTGTGATAGGCCCCAGCCTGCATCGTCAAAGAATTGTGAAAATTGGCGCGTGCTGCAGCCTGGAATGGTTCGCCCAGACCAACCGGCGTGTTATACCCCAGCGAGATCAGTTCCACACCTTGCAGCCCCATGACCCGATAAGTTTCGGGCCAGCGCCGATCATTACAGATCGCCATACCCATACGCGCATTCATCATTTCGTACACCGGGAACCCAAGGTTACCCACATCGAAGTACCGTTTTTCCAGATGTTCGCCAAGACGTGATGAGTCGGGTTCACTGTGCCCAGGCAGATGAATCTTACGATATTTCCCGATAATATCTCCGCGTTGATTTACAAACACTGAAGTATTGTAACGTCCCGCACCGAACTTTTCCGCATACCCTAGATAGAAGCCAATCTCCGCCTGCGCAGCAGCTTCAAATAATGCTGCAGTTTCCGGCCCAGGCATAGAGTCCTCAAAGTACGCCTCCAGTTCCATATCACCACGATCATATATCCAGCGCGGGAAAAAAGTCGTCAACGCCAGTTCGGGAAATACCACGAACTGGCAACCGCGCGCTTTTGCCTGATGCAGCAAATCAATCAAACGGGATATTGCAACGGCACGATTGTCGATTTTCTGGATTGGCCCCAGTTGCGCCACTGCCACCATCAGGTCCCGCATCCAAGCCCTCCTATACATTTCAAAACGGACGAATTGATGTTAGAACGTTACGGCACGGCGTTGTACTGCACCAGAATTTAATAATGCGGTCCGCGGTCGTAATACACGACAGGTCCCGACTTGCAATCGAGAACAAGAATGGGATAGGAACACGCATGCTAATCTTGCGTGCCCCTCAAAAATCTGAACATGCCGATCTGACTGACTTGTGTTTGCGTTCCAAGGCGTACTGGGGTTACGACGCCATATTTATGGAGCAATGTCAGGACGAACTGACCATCACGCCCGATGAAATTGACGCGACCAACTTTCAGGTTGCAGAGCAGAACGACCTCGTTATCGGTGTGGCTCGGGCTGAAAAGTGTGACCAAGGTGCAGAGCTGGATCTGCTCTACATTGACCCGGATCACATGGGGGCAGGTGCAGGTCGTAAGTTGTTAAACTGGGCGCTGGCCCATGCCCGTTCCATGGGCGCTGAACGCATGATCGTCGTCGCCGACCC
>JAJFID010000187.1 GCA_021775325.1 Rhodospirillales bacterium | reverse complement strand
TCCCAGACATTAGTATCACATAGGCACCATAAGAAATTTCTGAGAAACCACTTTATTTGGTTTCTCAGTTTAATGACTGCATCACAGGTCGGAACAAAGCTTAACTACAAACCAGTAATCCAAAGAGCGTACTTAATATCCCGCTACCTACGGCGAGGTGATCATTACTTTTTTGAAATGGTGTAATTATGACTATTTCACTTAATTACACCATTTCAAGATAAAACTATAGCGAGAAGGAAATTTTCAACCAAAAACGAACCCTAAAACACACAAACAAATACTATCGAATGTCCGCTTTTGGCACAAAGCAGACGTTCAAATCTAGGAATCAAATAGGATAGATTCCAATTTTGTCTCCCTTAGATAATGATGGCCAGTAGCAGTCCTTTTTTATTGATTATTTTAACCCTGTGGACTTTCAGTCATTTGACGGCAATATTCAGCTAGATTTTCAGGTAAGTGGTCCGGGCAAACACCACACTGCTGGTTACCTTTCACTGCGTAGTCAATAAATTTCGGATAAGGTAAATTAAGATTTGCCATGATCTATCTAAATTGTTCCAGTGTATGTTCCTGACCAATTCTCGGGTTACGTTTCTTTTCCTGCACAATGGACGAAACACACCTGTCTTTGTAATCATGGGCGGGATAAACGAGCGTGTCATCCGGCAACGAGAAAAGTTTTTCGGTTATACTTTTGAATAGAGTTCCTACACTTCCATTTTGAAAATCTGTACGCCCACAGCCTTCAATCAACAATGCATCACCAGTAAATACTTTATCATTACATTGATAAGAAAAATGATCATCAGTGTGTCCGGGGGTATGTAAAGGCTGCAACAAAATACTCCCCACTTTAAATGGAACTCCTTCTTCGATTCCGACATCTGCACAAGCCAGGCGATCGTAAGCAGGCATGGCAACCTTGCTGCCCATTTTATTTTTTAATTCTAGTGCAGCGGTAATGTGATCCGCATGTATATGGGTATCTATACTGTAAGCTAATGTTAATCCAAGACGGCTGATCTCTGTCAGATCTCGATCAATTGAGACGATTACCGGATCAATCAGAATAGCTTGCCTGGTTTCCTCACAACCTAGTAAGTAGGTATAGGTGCTTGATAAAGGTTCAAACAATTGGCGAAAAATCATCGAAGTTCTCCAAATATTTTCTTATCGAATCTATATAAACTAATTTAGTTGACTACTATTCATATTTGCGATGCCAATACTATTGTTTATCTGCACTGAGTCCGGATTCGTATTCTGGGCTTGTGAGAGCCCGCAAGAAAGCTAATAGATCTGTCTCTTCCTGTTCGGTTAGTTTAAGCGGATATATTCCACCATCGAGTATTGGATTCGAAACACCACCCTCATCATAAAACTCAACTACTTCTTCTAAAGTTTTAAGGCTACCATCGTGCATGTAAGGGCCAGTCACTGCGATGTTGCGTAAGGTTGGCGTTTTGAAACGACCAAGATCTGAGAGTGATTGTGTAACATTAAATCTTCCAAGTTCTGCACGTTGTATGTCACTTAGCATGTCGTAATTGGGAGAACGGTTCTCCTTCATCGATGCATTTAGCTCTTTCATACGCGCGGGGAATATAGGTTTTAACTTTTGAAAACCTACTCCCAGGTTATAAAATAAATTATCAGTAAAAAGAGCTGATTCCCACCCGATCTCATGACAGTTTCCACAATTGCCTTTTCGTCGAAAGACGCGCATCCCTCTAATTGCACTTGGTGACATCGCCTGTTTATCGCCTCCATACTGGTAACGATCAAACGCTGAGTTACCGGAAACCAAAGTGCGCTCAAAGCTTGCAATTGCCTGAGTTACATGCCCCATGTTTATCGCCTTAACTGACACACCAAAGACTTTTTTGAAAATACCCGGATACTTTGGATCTTCCCTAACTACTGCAAGGACGTGTTGATGATTTTTTAATCCATGTTCAAAGGGAGTAACGAAAGGATTTGCAGCCTGTTCTTCAAGACTTGCTTTGCGTCCGTCGTGAAAGAAGCTCGTGTAGAACACGACATTTACTAAAGTTGGGGCATTTCGTACACCTTTTAAACCACTAGTCCCACGTGCAATTGAAAGACCATCGGTAAAGGTATTATTAGGGCGATGACAATGCGCACATGAGATTGTCCCGTCGGCACTAAAGCGTCTGTCCATAAACAAAGCTTTACCAAGTGCAATCTTTTGCTTGGTTTGTATATTATTTACAGGAACCGATACTGGTGGGATCCCGACGATCTCTGTAGCTAATGCAGCATTCCACAGGAAGACGGCCGGCAACATAACAATCAATCTGACCGCTGACTTCCAAAGAGATGACGAGAAAGTATTCATGAGTCGTCTTGAGTCCAACGTTTATTAGTCTCTTTCTGGTAGTTCATGGACTTTGAGGATGAAGGGTTCGCCCATCGGATACTTGTCACCCATTTTCCAAAAGTACACCACCTTGCCATAAGTCTCGTTTATTGCAGGTAAGAGCTTTGCAGCCTCGTCACCTGTCAGGTCAGGGAGAGTCGCTTTAGCACGTGGTATCTCGGTCTTGTGATAATGCCAATATTTTTTCTCATTATCAGGAAGTTTTTTGTACTGAGCAGTTGTGATGATGTATTCAAACCCAATTGGTTTGTCCTGGTCTTTCATACCTGAGTGAAACATCAGGCATGTAAACGTCCCATCATCATAAGCTTTGCAGTGATGATGCACGATCACGTCCAATTTAGCGAGTTCTGCTTCACTCTTACCCTCTGGTCGGAGATGTCGGATAGCCTGGATATGAAGATCATTAAATCCCAGATGATTCGGGTATTCTTTTTGTCTTGGGTTAAATGTTTCGTTATAG
>JAJFID010000186.1 GCA_021775325.1 Rhodospirillales bacterium | reverse complement strand
CGTTACTGCTGGCGCTGCTTGTGCCACGGACGCCGACGCCTGATAATGTGGCCCGCATCGTTCCCTGGAAGGGTGCCGCAAAACCACTGGATGAACCGGCTGAGTAGGGAACGTCAATATATGAGTACGGAAAAACGCTTCGAAGGCACCGCGACTTTCGTTGCCACAGAGGACCTCATGGTCGCGGTTAACGCGGCCATCGCTCTTGAACGGCCTTTACTGGTCAAGGGTGAGCCCGGTACCGGCAAGACCGTATTGGCTCACGAGATCGCCACGGCCCTGGGCAAGGACCTGATCCAGTGGCACGTCAAATCCACCACCAAGGCGCATCAGGGTTTATACGAGTACGATGCTGTTGCCCGTCTGCGCGACTCCCAGTTAGGCGATGACCGGGTCAACGATATCGCCAACTACATTTCCCGTGGCAAGTTGTGGGAGGCGTTCGAGCATAACGGGCGTCCGGTGCTGTTGATCGATGAAATCGACAAGGCTGATATCGAGTTTCCCAATGATCTGTTGCTGGAGCTGGATCGCATGGAATTTCACGTTTACGAAACCCAGCAGACCATCCGTGCAGACAGCCGCCCCATCGTGATCATTACGTCGAACAATGAAAAGGAACTGCCCGACGCCTTTTTGCGCCGGTGTTTTTTCCACTACATCCAGTTTCCCGATGATCAGACCATGCGGGCCATTGTGGACGTGCATTATCCGGGCATTCAGAAACGACTGGTTGCCGAGGCCCTGAATGTGTTTTTTGCGATACGCGACGTGCCGGGGCTGAAGAAAAAACCGTCAACGTCAGAGTTCCTGGACTGGATCAAACTGTTGATGGCCGAGGATATCCCGCCGGAGGCCCTGCGCAGTACGGACAGCCGGGATTTCATCCCACCATTGCACGGTGCCTTGCTGAAAACCGAGCAGGACGTTCACATGCTTGAACGGCTGGCCTTTCTGGACCGCCAGCAGCAACGATAGAACCGGCATTGAGGTCACACTGTGTTTTCCCAGTTCTTCCTTGATTTACGTGATGCCGGTGTACCGGTGTCTCTGCGTGAATATCTGACGTTGCTGGAGGCGCTGGACCAGAATTTGGCTGATCATAAAATCGAGAATTTTTACTATCTGAGCCGTTCCTGTCTGGTTAAGGACGAGCGGCACATTGACCGGTTTGATCAGGTCTTCGGCCATGTTTTCAAGGGTCTGGAGGCGTTCAGTGGCGGTGTGACTGCCGACATTCCCGAAGAATGGCTGCAGTCGCTGGCTGACCGAATGTTTTCGGAGGAAGAAAAACAGGCGATCACGGCTATGGGTGGCTGGGACAAGCTCATGGAAGAGCTTCGTAAACGGCTGGAGGAACAGGAAGGCCGCCATCAGGGTGGCAGCAAATGGATTGGCACCGGCGGCACGTCGCCCTTCGGGGCGTACGGTTACAACCCCGAAGGCATCCGCATCGGCCAGCACGAAAATCGCAATTACCGTGCTGTCAAAGTGTGGGACAAACGGGAGTTCAGGAACTTCGATGATACTGTCGAACTGGGAACCCGTAACATCAAGATGGCGATGCGGCGGCTCAGGCGTTTTGCCCGCGAAGGTGCTGCGGAAGAGCTCGACCTGGACGGCACCATCAGGTCGACGGCAGAAAAAGGCTATCTCGACGTAAAACTGGTACCGGAACGACACAATGCGGCAAAGGTTCTGTTGGTGCTGGATGCTGGTGGTTCCATGGACCTGCACGTGCGGGTGATGGCTGAATTGTTTTCAGCAGCCCGTGTTGAGTTCAAGCATCTGGAATATTATTACTTCCACAACTGTCCCTACGAAGTCGTATGGCGCGACAACAAACGTCGTTACACCGAAACCACGTCGACCTGGGACGTCCTGCATACCTATCCGTCAGATTACAAACTGATCTTTGTGGGCGATGCATCCATGAGCCCCTATGAGATCGTCTATCCCGGTGGCAGTGTCGAGCACTGGAATGCGGAAGCGGGTATTGTCTGGATGGAGCGTCTTCTGAATGCGTACCCGCACGCCGTCTGGCTCAATCCGGTGCCGGACAAGTGGTGGGGGCATACCCAGTCCATTGAAATGATGCGGCAAGTCATGGGAAACCGCATGTACCCCCTGACGCTCGCTGGCCTGGATGAGGCCATGCGTGAACTTAATCGATAAGTTTCTTTAGCTACTCCGCCACATCCGCAGCGACGCGCATGGATATGATGCTGTCCGGGTTAAAGACTTTCCCGTTCATGGCACTGGAGCCCATCTTGATCTGATCCACGTGTTCCATGCCTTCGACAACTTTCCCCCACACGGTGTATTGACCGTTGAGGTGGGGAGAATCATCCAGAACGATGAAAAACTGTGAATCAGCGCTGTTCGGGCTGCTGGAGCGTGCCATGGAGAGAATGCCCCGGACGTGGGGCTCTGCTGAAAACTCGGCCATCAGGTGTTTACCTGAACCGCCCGTGCCGTCGCCATCCGGATCACCGGTCTGGGCCATGAAACCTTCGATCACCCGGTGGAACAACAGGCCATCGTAAAACCCCTCGCGCGTCAGTTCCTTGATGCGCTCTATGTGTACGGGGGCCAGATCAGGCCGTAGTTCAATAATGACGCGCCCGGATTCCAACTCCAGATAAAGTGTGTTTTCAGGATCAGCGGCCTCTGCGGACGTCATGCTAGCAACAGTCGTCAGGCATACGAACAGGATAACAGCGAACCGAAAGTAACGCATTAGACCTCGCATCATTGGTATTTTCAGAAGATGTAAAAAACATATGTGATGTTATGGTCTTAGTCGAACAGTGCGTCAATATCTGCCTGTGAAATTCCTTGGCCTTCGAGTTGCGGACCATCAAGAAGTTTCTCGTCGGCGGTCTTTTCTTTTACCGGTTTGACTTCAACCTTGTCCATTTCCTCCTTGCCCCAGATACCGATCAAATTATTGACCCGTTCTTCAACGTAGATAATGGACTTCATGACTTTGGATACGCGCTGGCCGGTAATATCCTGAAAAGAGCAGGCTTCAAACACATTGTTGCTGATATCGATGGCTTTATCGATTACCGCCTTTTGCTCTTCTGTCACATCATTTCGAATTGTTGACAGCAAATCGGTCGCCTGTTCTACGCTTTCCATAATAGTGTTGGTCGCTTCTTCCGTAGCACCGACGATCGCATCCAGTTGGTCCCCCATGCTCGGCAGGTGGTGGTCGCCATCGGCGGGACGGTGCATGGCCGCAATTTCGTCACGGACGCGGTTTACGTACTGGAAAAGACCGACAAGTTCGGCTTTCAGGACTTCTGCTTCATCAGTGGGTGCAAGGGCCATTCTATTTTCTAACTACCAGGTCATTGTGCATTTTCAGATCGATCCTATCGCGGCATACATCTCAAACCAAGAACGGAACATTGCCGGACCGTATCAGTTAACTGGGGACTGAGTGCTGCGGTTTCAAGGTCAAAATGGGGCTGTGACGCGGGAAAATCTAGTTTTGCACGCGATATCGTGCGAGCAATCGTCGCGCGGCCTCACCAGGAGACCGGATTCCGCGCGTGACCTCATCTTCAGCCCGGTGCCATTCCCTGCGTAAATCCTCGTCCTGCCGGTAAGACTGTAGCAGGGATTCTGTAATTTCCGCTTCCATGAGGCCGCAGGCCTGCTGGCCGCGTTTTTTCACCAAATTACCGGTGTCGTCCACGGTTTCGCGGTATGATTCCACGCTATCCCAGATTTCAGCCATGCCGTCCCCGGAAATTGCTGACGCACAGAGGACGGGAACCGACCAGTGATCGGACCGGGGACGCATGATGTGAAGGGCGGCGGCATAATCACGTCTCACGCGCTCAGCGGCGGCCAGAAGATCACCATCCGCCTTATTGACAACGACCATGTCGGCCAGTTCCATGATACCCCGCTTGATTCCCTGCAGATCGTCACCACCCCCGGGGGCCAGCAACACCATGAAAAAATCTACAAGGCGGGATACGGTTGTTTCTGATTGTCCGACACCGACCGTCTCAATGATGATGACATCAAACCCGGCAGCTTCGCACAACAACATCGTTTCGTATGTTTTACGGGCGATTCCACCCAACATTCCCCGCGACGGGCTGGGTCGAATAAAAGCTTCCAGGCGTTGTGACAGTTTTTCCATTCTGGTTTTGTCACCCAGAATCGATCCACCCGTCATGGGGCTGGAAGGATCAATTGCGAGCACTGCTATACGGTGTCCACGTTCAATTGCATCATAGCCGAAAGCCTCGATAAACGTGGACTTTCCGACGCCCGGTACACCTGTTATGCCAATGCGAACGGAATTCCCTGTATGAGAAAGAACCGATTTCAGCAGGAAATCGGCCTGTAACTGGTGCTCAGCGTTTTCGGATTCGATCAGGGTGATGGAGCGGGCGAGGGCACGCCGGTCGCCAGCGACGATGCGTTCAGCCAACAGCGTCACATCCGCGTTGTCGGTGGGATGCCCGGTACCCGGTGACGCGGCGTCAGAGTCCATAACAAGTCATCTCCGGTGCCGTGTCACTTACGTTTACGTCGCCTCGGTTTGGCCGCGCTTCCGATATCGTCAACCTGACCACCCGACGAGCCTTTTTCAGCAGCAAGTTCGGCCTCTGCCATGCGCCGCTCTTCTGGTGGCAACGAACCGGGGTCCATGGCGTACATGGCCATGACCATCAGCTTTTCGCGGGTTTCAGTCGGAAGATCATCAAGTATCTGTTGCTTTTGCTGATGAATGGACATGGCTTGCTTGATCAGTTCCGCGCGATCAGGCGAGGCAGCCTTTGCCTTACCCGGTGATTTCCGGGGAGGTGGTGTGGGTTCGAATCGTTTGTGTTGGTTGCGAGAGCCATTTGCCGGTGCATCGCGATCAACTTCAGCGCGGGCCTCGGCCAGCGCGTCAGATATCGTTGAAAGGATATCCTCGTCTGACGAAGGTGTTTGGCCCTTACTAGGTGGCTCAGGTGGTGCTGGTGATTTCAGGGCCTGTCGTTCGGCCAGGTTTTTTCTGGCAGTCTTGTCCATCACCACAGACAGCAGCGCATTTGAAACAAACTTTTTGAGCATGACAGGCTCACTCCACGCCATTCTGATCCACCAAACTTCCGAATCAATCAGAGTCTACCCGTTGTGTGCTCGGGGTAAAAGGCCTGCAAAGAAAATGATCCGGTAAAGATAATTGATATATGCTGGGTGATGTGCGCTTATTGCGCTCCATTGAGATAGGAAAATCATGAGACGACAAAGAAAAGCAAAGATTATTGCGACGCTCGGCCCGGCTTCATCTGATATTGATATGATGGCCAAGTTGTTCGAGGCAGGCGCAGACGTGTTTCGCCTGAATTTCAGTCACGGCACCCATGACGATCATCGCAAGCGTTATGAGGATATTCGGGCCATTGAAAAGAAGTACGGGCGTCCGATTGGCATCATTGGTGATTTGCAGGGACCCAAGTTTCGCGTTGGTATGTTTGCCAATGACAGTGTCGAACTGGAAAGCGGACAAACCTTCCGGGTGGATTTATCTGATGAACCCGGCGATGAAACCCGCGTTGCGCTTCCGCATCCCGAAGTTTTCAAGGCGTTATCCGAAGGAACAAACCTGTTGCTCAATGACGGACGAATTTGCCTGAAAGTCACTGAATTCAGCGACAGTCATGCGATGACCGAAGTCATCACGGGCGGAACATTATCCAATCACAAAGGCCTCAACCTGCCCGATGCCGTGATCGACGTCTCGCCGTTGACCGCCAAAGACCGCGAAGATCTTCGTTTTGCGCTCGATCTGGGTGTGGACTGGATTGCACTGTCATTTGTACAGCGTCCGGAAGATGTCGTCGAAGGCCGCAAGCTGGTCGCCGGGCGCGCCGGAATTATGGTGAAATTGGAAAAACCCAGTGCGATCAAACATCTGGACGAGATCATCGAACTTTCAGACTCACTGATGGTTGCGCGCGGTGATCTGGGTGTGGAATCGCCGCCGGAGGACGTCCCTGCCCATCAGAAACTGATCATCCGGTCCTGTCGGCTGGCCGGGAAACCTGTAATCGTTGCAACGCAGATGCTGGAATCCATGATCGACGCGCCAACCCCAACCCGCGCAGAAGCATCTGATGTGGCAACGGCGGTGTATGAGGGCGCGGACGCGGTCATGCTGTCGGCGGAAACGGCTGCCGGGGATTATCCGGTGGAAGCCGTGAACATGATGAACCGTATTATCCGTCGGGTTGAGCAGGATCCCATATTTGAAGAAATGATGTCGGCTCAACGCCAGGACCCAGAATCAACCGCTGCAGACGCGATTACCGCTGCGGCCCGCCAGTGTGCCAGCACCATTTCCGCTGCGGCAATTGTTACCTTCACCTCTACGGGCTC
>JAJFID010000185.1 GCA_021775325.1 Rhodospirillales bacterium | reverse complement strand
GACGAACTGGCAAAACTGAACGCTCAGAAGGACCGGTTCTTTGCCATCATCGCGCATGATCTGAAAAGCCCGTTCAATGCGTTGCTCGGTTTCTCCCAGATACTGTCAACGCAGGCCGAGACCCTGAGTCGCGAGCAGGTTGCAGAATACGGGTCACTCGTTTATCGATCAGCGGATGAGGCATTCAATTTGCTGGATGACCTGCTGGAGTGGTCGCGGCTCCAACTGGACAGACTGGAGTTTTCACCGGAAACAATCGATGTATCTGCTCTGCTCGAAAAAAACCTTGCGCGGTTTGAACCTGTTGGTCAGGCCAAGAACATTTCAATAAAGATCGAGGCAACAGATACCTCAATGGCTGTTGTCGATTCCCGAATGATCGATACGGTAATCAGAAACCTTATCAGTAACGGCATCAAATTCACGCCGTCCGGCGGTGAGATACGGTTGCAGGCATCCACAACAGGCAACATGGTAGAAGTCCTGGTATCCGACACAGGTGTCGGCATGGCACCAGAAACGGCGAACAGCCTGTTTGATATCGGCGTGAAATCTTCAACCAAGGGTACAGATGGCGAGGGCGGCACAGGGCTCGGCCTGCAATTGAGCCGGGAGCTGATCCAAAAACACGCGGGTGAAATCAGTGTAACAAGTGTTGTGGGTGAAGGGTCCACTTTCCGAATCGCGCTGCCAACAGAATAGAATATCTTTACACTAACCATGATCGGATCGCAGGCATGGCTCAGATCACCTGACAACCACCACTCAACCTGAGAACAAAACACGCTGAATATAAGGGAATGCGTAAAATGAACCCGACAATTGGAATCATCGGCGTAGGTCATCTTGCAGGCTACATTGTCGCCGGGTTGATGGGCACTGAGTCACCACCACGTGTACTTCTGTCACCGCGCGGTGCTGCCAATGCCGCGCGGTTGTCTGAAAAGTACGGTCTGGACGTTGCCGAAAGCAACGACGCTGTCGTGGATGGCTCGGACGTCGTACTGTTGGTGACACGCCCGGATGACTTGCTAACGGCTGTTTCCAACCTGCCCTGGCGTGAAGGACAGACAGCCATATCGCTGGCGGCGGGCGTCGCCCTGTCAGGTCTTCAGAATGGCATCGCACCGGCAACAGCCGTGCGCACCCTGCCCATCACAGCCGCAAAAATTCACGAAAGCCCCACCTGCCTGTTCCCGGAAAATGCTGCCGCCCGTGCATTGTTTGAACAACTGGGCAGTGTTCATGTGTTTGACGATGAAGAAACCTACGATCTGGCCAGTATTCAGGGTGTTGTTTTCAGCGTGTTCCATGCCGGAATCCAATCCATTGCAGGCTGGATGGAAGAATCCGGTCTGGACAAAGATACGGCACGCGAGCTTGCCGCACGCGCCCTTCGCGCCACCGGCGGCATGGTGCTGGCCCATCCGGAAAACGATTTCGATAGCATGGTCGCCGAGTACGCCACCGACGGCACACTGACACTGGCGGCATTACAGGAGCTTCGCAAAAATGGCGGTCTGTCCGGCTGGCCTGAAGCCCTGACCGCCGCGCTCAATCGCAACAGGGAAGTCGCGCGCGATACGTTGTGACTTTTCTGAGTTCGCATCGATTGATTATGATAGCATCCGTCAGTTGGTATAGAGTTTTGACAAAGACACACAGTGGTGAAGTGAAGCGAACCGATGTCGGACCGAGGTCATGATCATTCACACGATGAAGAAGAACGCGGCATAGCCCTGCGGGTAAAGGCGCTGGAACGGGTACTGATCGCCAAGGGCGCGGTCAACGCCGATGCGCTCGATCAATTCGTCGATGCCTACGAGACAAAAATCGGCCCCCGTAACGGTGCCATGGTCGTCGCCAGGGCCTGGACAGACCCGGCGTACCAAAAACGGTTGCTGGAAGATGGCGTCGCCGCTATTGGCGAGTTTGGGTTCAGCGGTATCGAAGGTGATCACCTGCGTGTCATCGAAAATACCGACGAGACCCACAACGTGGTCGTTTGTACCCTTTGCTCGTGTTATCCGTGGCCGGTGCTTGGCCTGCCGCCGGTTTGGTACAAGAGTCCTCCCTATCGATCACGTATCGTCCGTGAACCGCGCGCGGTCCTGGCGGAATTTGGTGTTGAATTGCCGGAAAGCAAGAACATCAGGGTATGGGACAGCACGGCGGACCTCCGCTACATGATCCTGCCGCAGCGCCCGGACGGAACGGAAGACCTTGAGGAAGAAGCTCTCGCTGATCTTGTTACGCGAGACGGGATGATAGGCACGGCATTGGTCTAGCGCGATCTTGTAAGTGGCCGGAGAGGCAGGAGACATCAATGGACGGTATTCATGACTGCGGCGGCATGCATGGTTTCGGCGAGATCGAACGAGAAGAGAACGAGCCATACTTTCATGCAGAGTGGGAGCGGCGCATTTTTGCCATAACCAGCGTGATGTCTTTTGTTACACTCACCGGAGACGACCAATACCGTCGTGAAATGGAACGTATGGAGCCCGGGCATTATCTGCGCTCGAGTTATTATGAGAAGTGGCTCGACGCGACGATATCGATTGCAACCGAGGTGGGCCTGACGACGGAAGACGAACTGGCTGGCGGCCCCATTGGGCCCATGCCGGAAGCGTTAACAGGCAATCCGCCCGCAATCGCCAGCGAGGTCTGGCAGAACATTCATGCCGGTGCTTCGAAGGCCATACCGGACAGCGGCGTTCCGCAGTGCTTCCAGACAGGGGAACGGATCAGAACCCGCGCACAAATGGGGCACGAGCACACCCGCCTGCCCCGTTACGCCCGCAACAAAGTCGGCACCATTGAGCGGGCATGGGGCACGTTCGTCTTCGCTGATACCAACGCGGCTGAAAACAGACAAGTACCGGTCCACGTTTACTCCGTGGCATTCGAGGCGACTGATCTGTGGGGTGAAGAGGCTTCCGATGGAGACAGCGTCGTGCTCGACCTGTTCGAACCCTATCTTCTGCCGCTCGACGGTTAATCCGGAACATGAATACGCGCAAGATTCCGCTGCCAGATTTGCCCGCCATTCCGCTGCAGAATAACGAGCCGGTATTTCGCGAGCCCTGGGAAGCCCGCATTTTTGCAATCGTCGTCAGCTTGCACGATCAAGGTGCCTTCAAGTGGGAAGTTTTCCAGAAACTGCTGATTGACGAAATCAGTCGGACGGAAAGCACTGGCGACGTGCGCGACTATTATGAAAACTGGTTTGCGGCGGCTGAGAAACTGATCCATTCCCTGGATATCCTTCAACCCGGCGAAGTTGACGCCGAGGTCGCCGCGTTACGACCCGATGATCGTACGGTTATTTTGTCAAAGCGGTGAGGCGATTGAACAGCCAGAATAGCGGAGGATGAACACTCGAAAACCGGGACACACGCGTCGTCTAGTCCAATCGATATCCCTTGCGACGAACGAACGCTCCGAAATCTTCTCGTTGTGACTCGGCGTACATGCGTGATCTGGACAATGACCAACCGACAAAATCTTCCTGTTCCGGATCAAACCCATCCAGTTTACCGCGTCTCGTGTCATAGGTCTGCAGATCATCCAGCAGACCCGATTCATCGAAACTGTCTTGATGGAAAATTTGTTTCAGTGGCAGTCGTGGCACGACGCGTGGCTCGTTGTTCACGGACCACCCAAGACACAATCCTGCTACAGGAAAAACGTGGTCAGGAAGTTCCAGCAGATCAGATACCGCCGATGCATGGTTTCGAATTACGGAAATCGGGCAGGTGCCCAGGCCAACGACTTCCGCCGCGACAATCAGATTTTGCAGAACCAGCGCGGCATCCACCGATGTGTTGAAAAAATGATCCAGATGCTGGTTCGCGAATTTATACCCATGGAATTTCGAAGTCTCGAGAAGCCTTCTGCCATTGCCACAAATCACCAGAAACACGGGCGCATCGGAAATCCAGGGCATGGATGGAAGCAGAGTTTCAATGGATTTCCTAACAGTACCATCACCAACCCATATGGTATCGGCCTGTTGTAGGTCGGACTTTGATGGTGCCGAATGCGCGATGGCCACGAGAAGACGAAGAAGCTGATCGGAAATCGATTGTTTCTTGTACTGCCGACACGAGCGATGCGCCGCCATGCCCAGCAATTTCTCTAGGCCCGTCAGATTTTCTGGCACCGGAATGCTCTCACCGAATCGAACACTCAGCAAACTCTCCAATTCGTTTCTGGCATCCTGTTGCCCGTCTGTATCGTCCTTCACCGACATTCGCCATCATCCCCTGGTTATGCGTGTTCAAGATAATGCTCTGCCGGTGGTGTATTGATCAACGGATTTCAAAGCCTGGACAATACGGGAATCGGGCGTGATCTTTCTACGACGAACCCGTCACCTTCTTCTGAACGTCCGTCATGCGTCCAAATGCGTCAACCGCAGCCTCCTTCACAAGATATCTGACCTCTTCGTCCTTCAGCGGCCTCAGGCCGGTATAGAGTTTGAGTTCCTCCGGAGTCTCTGTACGGTTTTCGACGAGTGCGGCGGTGCCCCGCGCAGTCTCGACTGCCGCTGCAACTGCGGCTTCACGGGTTAAACCACCTTCGATTCCCACTGTGATAAGTGCGTCAAGAACCGGTAAAAAGTAGGTTGGGCCGACCGCGGTCAAAGCTGTGTAAAGGTTCATCTGTTCATCAGGAACGCCAATGCTGGTACCGAGCGCTGACAGGAATGCATCGGCAAGCGATCGGGCATCGTCCGAAAAACTGGATCCGTAGATTACCGGATTGTATCCGGCGCCGACCAGTGACGGTGAATTAGGATTGACGCGAAGCACGGGAACATCATCGGGCACCGCCGATTCCAGAAAAGATAACGGCACCGCAGCGGCGAACGACACAATAACAGGGTAATGCGCCAGGCGACCCTGAACCGCTTCCAGGACATTGGAAATCGCGGGGGGCGGCACAGCAAGCACGATCAGTGCTGCGTCAAAGGCGTCGCAAGGGTCGGTCGTGATCCGAACATGGAAGCGTTGCGCCGCGCTCTCACGCTTGGCATCATCAATCTCGCACGCAATGATATTTTCGGGCCGAACACCCGTGCCGGTCACAAGCCGATCGATCACGGCTCCACCGATTGCGCCCGCTCCAATAACACCGATTTGAATTCGTGTTAATTCAACCATCTTGGCCCCCAGTGAACAGATTTGTGATGTGAGTGGATTATCATGCGGTTCCGCGCTACCAGACGACATCGAGACCATTTACATCGGCGACAAAACCAACACTCTCAATGGCCGCTTTGGCGTGCGCCTCATCACCAGCGCCGGTATCTCCCGCGACCGCCGTTGCGCCAAGCAGATTGCCGTCCCCATCGCGGATGATGACACCGCCCAAAGCACCCCAAAGCGGGCTACCGGTACTGCTTTGCGCAACACGCGACGCACTTTCGAACCACGTGGGCTTGATCGCGGCCAGATCCATTATTGCGCGCGTCGGCATGCCGATAGCGACGCAGGATTTTGCCTTGGCAGCAGCGATGTCGAGCAACAATGGTGGTGCCTCGGGCACTCGTGTCAGGACTAGTGCATGGCCATGATGGTCAACCACAGCAGCAGCCAGAAGGATCGATGGATGGACCCGCGAGCCCGCAAACGCGAAATCGATCATCGCCCTTGCTTTCTCCAACGTCAATTCGCTCATTGTGGTTCTCCCGGGTTTCCAGACGCTACCGAGCGTCAAAAACGCTACCCAATTCGTCCAACAGAAAAGGCTCGGCAACGCCTTTTTCCAAATCATACTTCCAGCGATCCCCCTGGAGTACGAAATTCTTGGCATAGAGATGCAGGTGTAACAGTGGCTGTCCGTCCATGGCGTTGACCTCATGGATGCCGTCCGGTTGCATGGTGACCGCTTCACCCTGGGCAACGACGAACTCGCCTTTCCAGATCAGGGGGCCGTCGCCGGGATCATCCTCGCTTCTTCGCACATAGAGTTGATGACGTTCGCGGCCCTGCACCCCCGCTATAACCGCCCAGGCATCACCATGGTCGTGGGGGGCATAGTATTGGTGGGGCGCGCCGGAATTCACGTAAAGAGAATAACTGCCGTCGTCGTACTCATGGAGAAGATAAGAGTTTTCCATGGCGTCGTCTTCGGGAAGCGGAAAGTCCTCAAAAGTAAAGAGGTCCTGACACGCGGCCAAGGCGATCAATCGCGCTTTTGCCTGACCCAGATTTTCTACGGACGCACCCGATTCCATAATCGCGCAAATATCCTCAATGGCCGCATTAACCGCGCGGTTTCGTTTTTCCTGTCTGGTCATGGCGTGGCTACTTCTTGTGGTTACCTGTGAGGCGTTAATCATCACTGTCATACATCCTAACTTACGCCTCTGCACACTACGTCAGAAACAACACATCCGACATCAATAGCCACTGATACGACCTTCCCAAAATGACAGAACCTCGTTTGGCAACGGAACTTTTCTGCTAGTCAGACCCCAGATAGGCCACGCAATCCATTTTGATCAACATGTCCCATACCTGTCCCGCACCTACTGTCAGTCGGGCCGGATAGGGTTCGCTGAAGAAACCTGTGTAGGTCCTGTTAAAATCCTCATAATCGTCAGGGTTCTGGAGATACACATCCATTTTGACAACGTTGTCCAGGGTGGCACCTCCGGCCCTGAGAATGGCTTCGATGTTGGCCATGGTGTGGCGGGTCTGGGCGGCCACGTCAGTCCCCAAAATCTCATGAGTCTTCGGGTGCAAAGCGCCAATCCCGGACAGGAACAGGAATTCACCAGCCCTGATCGCCGGTGAATAAGGTCCGGCACCAACAGGCGCATCCGGTGCAACAACAGCGTTTCGAGCCATAAGGAGTTCCTTTTCTCATTTGATGTGGTCAGCGGCGTCTGTCATCTCCTGGGCGTCTGCCGAACAGATTTGCGTAGCATTTCGCAAAATAGGACGATGTACTGAATCCGGAGGCAAAGGCAATCTCCAAAATCGTCAGTGCCGTGCCACGCAACAGGGATTGCGCGTGGTTAAGGCGCATCTCTCGATAGTAAATCTGCGGCGTCCGGCCCAGATGTTTGCGGAACAATCGTTCCAGATGCCGACCGGATACGCCCATGCGTTCGGCAACGTTTTCCAGTGTCAGTGGTTCTTCGATGTGATTTTCCATCAGCTCAACCGCCCGAACCAGAACGGCGTTGGTAATCCCGGTACGTTCTGACAACATGACGCGCTGATTTGTATGATCGGCACGCACGGGGCCATGGATCAGTTGTTCGGCAACGTCAGCAGCGAGCGCCACGCCGCATTTTGCTGCTACAAAGGACAGGAACATATCTGTCGCTGCGGCACCACCGGAACAGGTATAAATTCGACCATCCACTTCGAAAATTTCTGACGTCACGCGGGTGTCGGGAAATGTTTCACGGAACGCATGCAGGTCCTCCCAATGAACCGTGCACCGCCGACCGCTGAGGAGCCCGGCACGGGCAAGCAACCAGCTACCGGTAGAAATCGCGCCGACACGGGTACCCGTTACATACCGATCCCGAAGCCAATTCCGGATAGCATTTGAGTTAAAACCACTTCCGCCGATGCCACAGCAAACTGTAATAGCGTTCAAAGCTGGCGCATCCCTGAGTTGCCACTGGACCGTCGAGTGGAACCCGTTCATAGCATCGACACCCGTCGAACCCTCAGCAATGGTGGACCAGGCAAAATGCGTTTTACCGCTCACGTAATTGGCCAACGCCAATACATCGACCGCAGATGCAAGCGGTGCCAGAGGAAAGCCCGGCAGCAGGAGGAATCCATAATGATCGGGTTCTTCGTCCATATTATGTTGCCAAAAAAATGAACTCGATAATGCGAGGCACCACGGTAGCGCGTACGCATGGTAAATCAATCGTGCGCTCACATCCGCATGAAAAACGTAACAAAAACTCTGCTGACAGGCCGTCAGGCGTAGCAATTGTCCCGGAAGTCGCAATTGCACTACACGATACCGACGGTCACACCATTTTGATGGATAATCGGCATTGACGCATGGCGAATGTCCGTCAGAATGCGCCTCTGAACATTCGAATTTGAACGCACCCGCAATTGGGGAACATACCCCCCTCAATTGATTATCAGGAGTACGAGTATGGCGTGGCAAGGCAAGATTCTGCGTGTCGATCTGACCAATCTTTCAGCCGTGGAAGAGCCGTTAAATATGGCCTGGGCTGAAGACTACATCGGCCAGCGGGGTCTTGGCTCCAAGTACCTGATGGAGGAGATCGACCCGAAGGTCGACCCGGAATCGCCTGATAACAAGCTGATATTTGCCACAGGTCCCATGACCGGAACGGGTGCCTCCACCGGTGGTCGTTGGTCAGTCATCACCAAAGGTGCACTGACCGGTGCCATTGCGTGCTCCAATTCCGGCGGTCTGTGGGGTGGTGAGCTGAAAATCGCTGGTTGGGATATGATCATCTTCGAAGGCCGGGCACCCCGGCCTGTGTATCTCTACATTCAGGACGACAAAGTAGAGATTCTGGATGCCGAAGGTTTCATCTGGGGCCGCACCGTCTGGGAAACCGAAGACATGGTGCGCCAACGCCACCACAACCCGGACATCAAACTGGCCTCCATCGGTGTCGCCGGTGAACAGGGTGTCAAATATGCCTGCGTCGTCAATGACCGTGACCGCGCCGCCGGGCGCTCCGGGGTCGGGACGGTGATGGGATCCAAGAATCTGAAAACCGTTGCGGTACGCGGCACAAAGGGTGTCGCGGTGAACGATCCAAAGGCCTTCCTGACGGCAATATCCACAGCCAGTGCCAAACTGAATGCGACCGACGATGCCAAACGTCGCGGTGAAATCGGCACCATGGCCATGATGGATGTCAATCAGGCATGGGGCAGCCTGCCCACACGAAACTGTCGTGATATTCAGTTCGAAGGCGTCGACAACATCAACGTCGCGGCCATGAAGCGCATCAGGAAATCGGACGGCAAATCCAATCTTAAGACCAACAAGGCCTGTTTTGCCTGTTCCATTGCATGTGGTCGCGTGTCGGAAATCGACCCGAACCATTTCAGCGTTCGCGACAAGGGCGGCAAGTACACGGGTGCCGAGGGCGGTCTGGAGTATGAAGGTGCATTTGCCCTGGGGCCGTTCTGCGGCGTGGACGACATTGAGGCAGCGACCTATGCCCAGGCGCTGTGCAACGAACATTCGCTGGATCCCATTTCTTTTGGTGTCACTTTGGGTGCAGCCATGGAGATGTTTGAGATCGGCGCTATAACCCTCGAGGACACCGGCGGCATGGCCTTGAACTTCGGTTCCGCCGAGGCGTTGTGCTGGGCAGCCGAAGTCACCGGGGTGGCTGAAGGGTTCGGGCGCGAGCTGGGGCTGGGATCAAAATTGCTGTGCGAGAAATACGGTCATCCCGATCTTTCCATGACGGTCAAGGGCCAGGAGTTTGCCGGGTATGATCCACGCGCCATGCAGGGCATGGGATTGCTGTACGCCACATCAAATCGCGGTGCCTGCCATCTCAGGGGTGCCGCCTGGACCGAAGACTATACGGATGTCTCGCCTGTCGGTCGGGCACCTGTAGTAAAGACAGCCCAGGACGGCATGGCTATGTATGATTCCACAGGCCTTTGTATGTTTGCCCGAGGCGGCTTTGGTAACGACAAACTCATTGAGCAACTGGATGCCGGTTTGCCGGGTGAATGGAATATGGATCGGTTGAACCTTACCGGTGAACGCATCTGGAATCTGGAACGTATGTTCAATCTGGCCGCTGGCATGACGCGTGCCGATGATACGTTGCCAAAACGCATGCTGGAGGAACCCGCCAAGACCGGTGCCGCCGCCGGCAAGGTCAATGAACTGGCTGTCATGCTGCCGGAATACTATGAGCAGCGCGGCTGGACAACAGACGGTGTGCCGAAACCGGAAACGCTGTCCCGTCTTGGCCTCGGTTGAGCAAAACCTGTGAAGCTGGACATTCGCGTGGTTTCCATGAGCGGCGCTTCGAATGAGGCATCCGGAGTCCGGGAAGTTCCTGACGGAACCACCGCCAATGGCGTTATTGAGGCGCTCAACCTTTCCATGGAAGAAACCTACGCGCTGATGGTCAATGATATGCCGGTCGCGATCCCCGACCGGGACAGCCATGTCCTGGAGGACGGCGACAAGGTTACGATCTTTCCACCCATCAAGGGCGGTTGAAGCGGGCGCGTCACGACACCAACTTCGGTTTGATAAACCCAAAAAATACCCGAGGCGTCGTTTCGCCCTGATATCGCCATCCAAGGTGCGCTCCACATCCCTGACAGAGCGTAATCACCCAAGTGTACCCTTTGAACCAGGTGAACACGTCACTGAAATCACCGTGATCCACAACGTTGAGTGCTTCTGCAAAACACAACACACGGAACACCCGTCCATGCGGATTAAAGACGGTATGTTCGTGATCCTGATTGATCGACAGCCGCCACCTGTCCCGTGTCACCAGTATTCCGCATTGTGCGCAACAGATTTTGTCATCCGTCAACGTCCCAACCCCGTTTTCTGTCTCTTCGTCAGATTGAGATTCCCGAAGCATTTGTTGGCTCAGCTCATTTTATTTCGACACTTCCTGACTGGTGAAACTCCTGAACGGAACCATCGTCGAGGGTTCGTGTTACCTTTATCTCACCGGAATACACGCCAGTCGGCCACGGTTCAGTCTTGCGTTTTTTGCCAACGAGAATGAATCGCCGGACCTGTTGATGAGACTGAGCGACCGAATGCTCTGCAAACACGCTTTCATCGGGACCGATAATTCTTACATCAATATTGTCCTGCCCCGCGATCCAGTAGATATCTGCCCAGAACGCAAGTACCGGAGACAGCTTGTGCGGTTTGGCTGTCTCGTATTGCCCCGCTCGAGCTTCGTCAGGCTTGATAGCCGATGACGCAAAACCGTGCGCATAGAGTGCCGTCATGGAACGCGGCAGCTCGGCCATGAATGCTTCATTCCACAGGGGGTCGACGGTGGACGGGCTGATACAGGACGACGGGTCCTCGGGGTCTGGACCCGGCGCAAACGGATCAATCACCTGTCCGTCGTGACGTACACTAAGGTGAAGATGGGGAAACGCTGCGCGACCTGAATTGCCAACGAACCCCAACACATCTCCTGCCGCCACCCGTTGACCGGGGGCCACTATCACGCTGCCGCGCCGCATATGGCAATACTGCGTTTCCCAGCCACCTTCATGTTGAATAACCATGCCGTTACCACAGTCGAGTCCGGCCCAAACCTCGTCCTTGAGTTTGTTGACATTAACATCATCCATATGATTGCGCACACCCTGGACGACGCCACCGGCGGAGGCCACAACGGCCACACCGTCATCCATGGCCGCCAGGTCCCGGATGGCAAAATCCACGCCCTTATGACCGTCGTAGCTGAATTGGCTGCACATAAAGTCCTGAACTCCGGTCCCGGAGTCCCTGTCCACATGATTGACGATCCAGCAATCATTCCCTAGTTGGCAATCAACAGGCTGTCGGAGGCTCGGGGGTTCATCGGCAACGCTGGCAAATGACACCCCACAAACAATAATCGTTAAGATCAGGCCATGGCCCGTATTGAAACGTGATCCCATGTGTCCATCATAACAGATTATCGCCGATCCCTGCGCCCTTTGATTTTCAGTAATGGCTATATGACGGGGATGGCGATATGCTCAGGGGAAACATTGTATCTCAGGGGAATATCATGCCGAAGGTTTCTGCGCTGCTGGAAGAAAAAGGCGATTTTAATGTCATCAGCGTTTCACCACACACCGCAATTGTTGAAGCCGCGCAGGTCCTCGCTCGCGAAAAAATCGGCGTGTTGGTCTGTCGTGATTCCGAAGGCGGGCTTGTGGGAATTTTCTCCGAGCGCGATCTGGTCAAGGCGGTAGCTGATAATAACCGCGATTTCGCGAGCCTTTCGGTCCGTGACCTGGCCAGCCCGGAGGTGGTTACCTGCAAGTTGGCCGATGATCTAAAGGACGTAATCCGGACCATGGGGTGCGGCGGGTTCAGGCACATGCCGGTTGTGGCAGGCGGCCAGATTGTCGGCCTGATCAGTGTGACTGATATTTTTCGGCACTACACGCGGCACGCGCCGGACGATCAGGCGGAAATTCTGTGCGCCTACGCAGATCCTTTTGCCAAGGGCTCGTGGGCGTAGGATCAATCAGGCCCGCAGCGCCCGGTCCAGGTCCTCGATCAGATCATCCACGTCCTCAAGTCCAACAGATACGCGTACCATGTTGTCACCAATCCCTACCAGTGCGCGCTCTTCCGGGCTCATGCGCTGGTGCGTGGTCGTGGCTGGGTGTGTCGCCAGGCTTTTGGCGTCCCCCAGATTATTGGAAATGTCCACGATCTGAAGATTATTCAGTAGTGAAAACGCATCGGATTTTCCACCCTTGACATCCAACGTCACCACCGAGCCACCAGCCCGCATCTGCTGCATGGCAAGTTCGTGCTGTGGATGGCTTGGCAGACCAGGATAGAGTGCGCGCTCAACCCGATCGTGGGACGACAGGAACTTGGCGACCTGCAACGCATTGGCACAGTGTTTATCCATGCGAAGGCCCAGCGTTTCCAGGCCTTTAAGCATGACCCACGCGTTGAACGGACTCATGGCTGGCCCGGTGTGTTTCAGGTAGGTCCCGAGCGAGTCTTCCATATAGGGCTGATCATTGGACAGCACCGCACCACCCAGACACCGGCCCTGCCCGTCGATGTGTTTGGTTGTAGAATACACCACCACATCAGCACCCATATCCAGCGGATGCTGCAGAGACGGGCTGGCAAATACATTATCCACCACAACCCGCGCACCGGATTCATGAGCAAGATCACAAACAGCCTTCAGGTCGATAACTTCCAGCGTTGGATTTGACGGCGATTCCACAAAAACGGCATGAGTCTTGACGGACAGGGCCTGTTTCCACTGCTCATGGTCGCATCCATCGACAAATACTGTCTCAATGCCATATTTGGGCAGGATATCGTTGATGATGTAATGGCATGATCCAAATATTGCCCGTGACGCCACAACCCGGTCACCGGCTTGCAGAAAGCAGGCCATGGAACAGAATACGGCGGACATCCCGGCTGCCGTCCCGCGCGCGAATTCAGCCCCCTCCATCAACGCCAGGCGCTTTTCGAACATGGTAACGGTCGGATTGGCATATCGTGAATACACATAGCGGGGTCGTGAGCCATCAAATGCGGCTTCTGCTTCCTCGGCGGAACCATAGACATATCCGGAATTCAGATATAGCGCCTCGCTGGTTTCGCTGAACTGGCTGCGTTCCGTGCCGCCGCGAACCGCACGCGTTGCTTCGCGCCAGGTTGAAGGTGTGCTGTGTTCAGTGCTCATGCCGGTACTCCCCGAGCGAATAAAGACTCAAACTTCGACCGGACAAAA
>JAJFID010000184.1 GCA_021775325.1 Rhodospirillales bacterium | reverse complement strand
TGTCGCGTGCCCAGTGCGGATGCTCTGGAAATCATCTGCAATGGTGCCGCACGTATTATCACCGTGAGCGAGCAAGAGATCATCAGCGCCATGGGAATTTACTTCTCGGACATTCACAACGTTGCCGAAGGGGCGGGTGCAGCGCCCCTGGCCGGATTGTTGCAGGAACGCGGTTTGATGGCGGACAAGCGGGTTGGTTTGATCCTGACGGGTGGTAATGTAGACAGTGACGTTTACAGCACTGTGCTGGACAAATGTGCCAATTGAGAATGTGAGACAGTCATGACGAAAGAAATATTCCGCGAAGATGCCTACGCCCGTTCGTGTGAGGCTAACGTAACGGGACATGAAGATGATGGCGTTATTCTGGATCAAACCGTGTTTTATCCGGAAGGCGGCGGACAGCCGGGGGACTCGGGCACTATAGCCCTGGTGGACGGAACGAGGCTCATTGTTGCCAATACACGCAAAGCAAGGTCCGGCGATGGGATCTTGCATGTATTGGCGGACCCGGCTTTGGCACCGGATATCGATGCTACGGTGACAGCCGAGATTGACTGGGACCGACGATACAAACACATGCGTATGCATACATGTCTGCACCTGCTTTGCTCCCTTATTGATGGCGGTGTCACCGGTGGTTCGATCGGAGAGGTCAAAAGTCGGCTGGACTTCGATCTGCCGGATACGGCACTGGATAAAGAACAGATAACGGCTGATCTCAATCGCCTCGTCACCGAGGATCATGTGTTGTCATCCTCATGGATTACGGATCAGGAAATGTCCGAACGTGAAGACCTTGTGCGTACCATGTCAGTCAAACCGCCGTCGGGGCAGGGTTCGGTCCGCCTGATGGAGATTGCCGGTGTCGATTTGCAACCCTGTGGCGGTACTCATGTGAAGTCTACCGGCGAAATTGGTTCAGTGCGGGTCGGTAAAATAGAAAACAAGGGCAAACACAACCGACGGGTCAACGTGTTGTTTGACGATGAGTAAGGGAACCTGGCATGTCAGATAGGAAATATTCCGTAGCCGTAATTCCCGGTGACGGTATCGGCAATGAAGTGGTGCCTGAATCCATTGCCGTGCTGGAAGCGGTTGGTCGACGTTTTGACATTGATTACCAGTTTGATCAGTTCGACTGGAGCTGTGAGCGTTACCATAAACTCGGTGCCATGATGCCTGATGACGGGCTTGCGCAGATCAGGAATCACGACGCAATCCTGCTGGGGGCGGTTGGTTTCCCGGGTGTGCCGGATCACGTCTCGTTGTGGGGGCTTCTGATCCCCATCCGGCGGGAATTCCAACAATACGTCAACCTGCGGCCCGTGCGATTGTTTGATGGCATGGACCCGCCGGTCAAAAACCGAGAGCCCGGCGATATCGATATGATGATCGTGCGTGAAAACAATGAAGGTGAATATTCCGAGATCGGCGGTCGTCTCTATGAAGGTACGGATCAGGAACTGGCTGTGCAACAGGCGGTTTTCACGCGGCACGGCACGGACAGGATCATGCGGTACGCCTTCGATCTGGCCATGACACGAGACCGAAAGCACGTGTCATCAGCAACCAAGTCAAATGGCATCATCCATTCCATGCCCTATTGGGATGAGCGATTTGCCGAAATTTCTGCGGCGTATCCGGACGTCAAGACGGCGCAGTTTCACATTGATATTATGACTGCGCATTTTGTTAGGTACCCGGACTGGTTTGACGTGGTTGTCGCGTCAAATCTGTTTGGCGATATTCTGTCTGACCTGGGACCCGCTGTGACAGGTACGATCGCCATTGCGCCGGGCGGCAACATAAATCCTGAACGTACCTACCCGTCGATGTTTGAGCCGGTTCACGGATCGGCGCCGGATATCGCGGGCAAGGGTATCGCAAATCCAATTGGCGAAATCTGGTCGGCGGCCATGATGCTTGAGCATCTGGGTGAACAGGCGGCAGCGGACGCTATCGTGACGGCCATTGAAGTTGTCTTGCGCGACAGCGACGTGAAGACACCGGATATGGGTGGAACGGCAACCACACAAGAACTTGGCCAGGCAATTGTCACGGCCTCAGGAGGGCAGTAATAATGGCTGAAATTCCGGTCTATCAGGTTGATGCGTTTACCTCAGCGGTTTTTGGTGGAAACCCGGCGGCGGTCTGCCCACTGGATGAATGGCTGGATGCGGCTATGATGCAATCAATCGCCGCAGAAAACAATCTGGCTGAAACAGCGTTCATTGTTGAAGGCGGAGACGACGGGGCTGACTATGGATTGCGTTGGTTTACGCCGGTGGTCGAAGTGGACCTTTGTGGACATGCAACACTGGCCTCGGCTTATGTCATTTTCAATCACCTCAAGCCCGATATGCCGCGCGTGTCATTTTCCACCAGGAGCGGTGAACTGCGGGTGGAACGCGATGGCGACCACCTGATCCTGGATTTCCCGGCGCGTGTGTCGATCCCGGTAGAGTTGCCAGCCGGGTTTGAGGAGGCGCTCGGGTTTGTACCTGATGAGTACCTGCGCGAAAGCGTTGATTACGGTAAAAACGTCGCCGTTGTGTCCAGCGCAAACGCCGTTCATGAATTTGAACCGGACTTCGACTTTATTGCCAATCTGCCGGGTGATGGTTTGATCGTAACGGCCAGGGGCGAGCAGGGCGACTGTGACTTCGTGTCCAGATACTTTGCCCCGGCGGCGGGCATTCCGGAAGACCCGGTTACCGGCTCCGCCCATTGCGTCACCGTGCCGATCTGGGCGGAACGACTTTCCAAGGCGAAACTCTTTGCCCGACAGATTTCCAGGCGGGGTGGTGAGTTGTCATGCGAACTGACCGGCGACCGGGTCACGATGGCGGGTAGGGGGGTCTTGTTCCTGCACGGCACAATCATCATCTGACACGGCGAATCGCACTGTCGTTTTGATCGCTGTTTTTGGGAAATTATCGGCCTTCCGGGTGTTATCGGGGCGTCGCTGACGCTGCTGGTGCGCAAAACTGCTCGAATAGGTCGTTTTATTGCTGTTTCCCCAGTGTTTGTGTTGGCGATACAGTTGAGGCACGAAATGTTGTGCCGTATAATCCGATGATTCGTTTGGCGTGGGTAAAGCCTGTCGGACTTGATTACGGTTTCCTTGGGAGACAACAGTGTACCATCGGTGTTTTCGTCAGTTGGCCGTCCTTTCAGTCATGCTGGTTCTGTCTGCATGTGCAGCCGCGCGCAACAGCGGTGACATGCTGGATTTCAAGTTCTGGGAAGGTGGTCTTCTCTCTGGTGGCGATGGTGCCGAGTTGGGCATTGCCGAAATGACCAAGGGCAACTACCTGGAGGCGGAAGCTCATTTCAGGGACGCACTGGCGACAAACCCGCGTGACGTTCATGCCTTGCTGGGTGCGGCCATCCTGTACCAGAACACGGGACAACTGGTTCGCGCCCGGGAGCTTTATGAGGCTGTACTGGCACTGAGGCCCGACGAGTCCATGCAGTTTGTCAATATCAATGATATTTCCACTAGGCCCATATCCCAGGTCGCCAGTGTCAATCTTTCACTACTGGAGAGCGGCGGTGTTCTCAATGGTGTGGCAACGGGCGCTGCAGGTTTTGGTAATCAACCACCGGTTCAATCCAATATGGGTTTTTCCAATGGTTATAACGATGCGGCAATTGCCGGCGTTAATCCATTGACGCCATCGACCCCGTCATTTCCTGTCGCCGTCATGCCCTCTACATCGACAAATACGTCCATGACGCCATCCATGTCCATGCAGCCCACGCCTGATATTGTCGGTTTCAGCGATCAGGACAGACACATCATATCGCGGTTTTCGACGATTCGTACGCTGCGTGACCAGGGCTTGTTGACACCGGATGAATTTGCTGCCCGCCGTCAGGCAAACATCGGTGCATTATTGCCGCTCACGTCTGCGCCACCGGCGGCAGGTCTGGAGCGCCCGGTTCCGACGACAGTGCAGGTTACCGAACGTCTTCAGGCCATCGGTCGGGCGCTTTCCATGCGGGCGATTTCTGTGTCACAGCACTCGGCCGAGCGAAACATGATCCTGGATGCGCTGATGCCGTCGGCACCTGTTGTTATCGCGAACCCCGTACCGCCACCACAGGGCCTGATGGCAGCGGCAGATATGGTGCGCCGACTGGAACTGTTGCGGGATGCCGGGTTTATTTCATCGGATGAATACGCACGGGAACGCGCCGCTGTGGAGGGATCCATGTTGCCACCTGCACCCGCGCCAGCGGCTGCGATGATGCCGAGCACGACCGTGGGGGCTGTGGAACCGGCATCCTTGACTGCGGATGCGAACATGGCGTCCATGAGCGGCCCGCAGTCAGGTGTTCATCTGGCTTCCTATCGTTCGGCAAAGCAGGCCGAGGCTGGCTGGTCTCAACTGAAACGCGCCCACGCCGCCCTGCTGGGGCAGTTGAACCACGCCGTCACGGCGATTGATCTGGGATCTAAAGGTGTGTTCTACAGACTGTTGGCGGGGCCGTTTGCGAGCAATGCGGAAGCTGAGGGCGCGTGCCAGAAGCTAAAGAGCAGGCGGCAGTTCTGTGATCCTGCCGTTGCCGATTTCGGCTGACTTCAGATTCTCCATCTTGGTTATTGAATAAGCGCGTCTGAGCCGTCTCTGGGTGATACGGTAATCAAAACCTCAGTATTGTTCAGGTTGCCTGGTGTGAGCTGGATTGCCAGGACGCGGTGTTCGCGTGTGTAAGTCAGAATGCTGGTCTGGGCGCGAACTGACGATAGTTCGGTCCAGCCATGGTCCGGTAACTGTTGTTTATAAAAATCGAACGCACCGTTTGCCCCCAGTTTTGTCTCTACCGAGGTTTGCCCGTACCAGCTATCACCGCTGCCCACGATGAATGTGCTTTCGATATTCATTTTTGATCCGGGCGGGAACGGTAAATCCGGAAACTGCGTAAACCCGGCGGTTGGTTCCGCAATGGTTCCATCAGCATTTGTTGCCGGTTCGGTCGGTGTCATTGTTGCCATTTGACTGCAGCCGGTCAGGGCCGTCGCGACGACGAGGGCTCCGGCAATTGAATTCGTAAACGGTAATCGGTTTTTCAATGGCTTGCTCCATTTTGTGCAATCAGAATCGGCTCGATCAGTATGCACCAAGGCGCGTTCAAGGTCATTTTGTATTCCTGTTGTATTCCCGGATTTTTTTGATGTTCGGTGTTTCGGTTTTGGTCGTGAGGGAGAACCGTAAATAAAATCTGATGTTGGGATAAAAGGTGCTGGACACCTACCCGCTGCCCCCCTATACCACCGCTTCCTGCAGCCACCGAGCGGCATTCAGGAATCAAAGCTAAGCAGTTGAAATTTTCTTGTTGAATGTTTATACTGCTCGGCTCTGGCATCTGGTAAATCCTGATGCTGGTACCCGAAAAGAATTGAAAATCGACCGGCGTTTCGGCGTGGGTCGTTGGTTGTGGTGGTTTTGCAACCAGGCGTTATTTGACATTGTAAATAAGAAGAAGGGATACGCGGGCGGCGTTGAGAGCATTGATTTATTGATGTTCTGGCCTGAGGGTACATTGTTTACAGTGTGCTGGAAGGTTGTTTGTCTGATTGGCAAAAGTTTTGTCCTGTGTATTCATAAACTTGCTTTATGAAGCTGCGCCTGTTTCCTTGCGGATATGGGTG
>JAJFID010000183.1 GCA_021775325.1 Rhodospirillales bacterium | reverse complement strand
TTCTGTGCGTTGTCAGACCCACTCTCGATCAATAACATGAGTGGGTCTGCAGCAACGTTGATGTAAGGGCGGTATGAGTTCGCGAGGCAAAGTTAAACAACGGGGTGGCTACTCCGTAGGCGAGCAACGCCGCATCAAGCTGATTGACGCGACAATTCAGTCCCTGGCCGAATTTGGCGTGGCTGGTACGACGGTCAGTACGATCAGCACGGCTTCCGGCAGTTCCCGTGGCCTGATCGCACACTATTTCGACAATAAGGAAGACTTGTTGGCTGCCGCCTTGCGTCATCTCTATGAAAGCGTATCAAAACCGATCAGACAGGCCGCAGACAAGCCCGGTCTTTCTCCGCTGGAGCGTCTCCGGAAGGTGCCAAAAGTCATGTTTTCGAAAGCTGTATATACAGAGCAGAACCGGAGCGCCTTTCTCAGCCTGTGGCATGAAACCAGATACAACAGCATTCTTCGCCAGACAAACCAGGACCTGTACCGCAGATACGTGTCTTACATGGAGGGCCTGTTTCGTGATGCTGCCGTGGAAAAAGGCGTTCACATCGACGCTCATGTTGCAGCCATTGGGTTTATCGGACTGAGCGACGGACTATGGCTTGGAATGTCTATCCACGACAAATTGATCACGCCGCGCCAGGCCGTGAAAACCTGTCACCATTTCATCGACCGGGAACTCATGGGGCCATTGTGTACCTGAGTGTTGATGGTACCGGCAATTCGTTCCTGCACCTGAAATTGATATCAGCGAAAATTGGTCGCAGCAGATTTCTGCCTGACCTCAAATGCTGATGCCATCTCATGCCAGCTCCCTGGTGCTGGCGGGCATGATGTGGCTATTGAGTTGGCCCGACTGCATAACGCGTGAGCTCCCCAGTCGCCCATTGAAAATCGGTGCATTCGTAACAATATAACAGATGGGTCGGGCGTGGTTGGCAACAACGCGTGCGACCAGGAGCTGCCGCAGGTAGCCATATTTCATATCTGGTGATCCGCATTCGGCATGAGCGAGGACAAGTTTTTGAGTACCGTCGGGCGAAAAACAGCAGGGGAAAATACGCGCGATCCTGAACAGGGCCGTGAACACGGTGCCGCAAACCGCCCTCAGGATGTGCAAAGCAGTCACACCGAAATAATACAACATCAGCGACGGACGCATAACGCTGAGAGGTTGGCGCAGGTTGGTTACTGGGAATGGGATCAGAGCGGTGGCACTGATCACTATTGCTCGGGCGAATTGGCCAAAATCTATGGAATTTCGGTCGATGAGTATTTGGAGCGTGGTAACTTACAGGAACACGTAGCAGCACTCGTTCACCCGGAGGACGTGGCGCGTTATCAGCGGGTGACGTGTCCTGAATCAGTCGAGGGCAATAAATACGAGGTCGAATATCGAATCATCACCGCAAATGGTTCTGTGAAGCATGTTATTGAACGTGCGGAGTATGAACTCGACGAAAACGGAGCGCCAGTTCGTGCTTTTGGAACTGTGCAGGATATTACTGACCGTAAAGAGCTGGAGGTGTCGCTTTTCGAAAGTGAACGGCACAATCGTATTTGGTTCGAGAATGCTGCTGTCGGCATAGGTCGTTCACGACTCAGCGACGGCAAAATGTTAATCGCCAACAGCAAACTGGCTGAAATGTTCGGATACGAATCCGCTGATGATTTCCTGGCAAATTGCACCCACGCCGAAAAATACATTGATGCGGAACAGAGGCGTGCACTGGTTGACAATTTTGCGAACAAACACGAGCAGGTCAACGATCTGAACTTTATGAAAGCCGACGGCTCGATGATGACGGGACGGACATATGACAGGCTAAACAGTGAAGCTGGCTGGCTGGACTTTGTTGTGGTGGATATCACCGAGCAGAAGAGGGCCGAAGAAGAGGCCGCAAAGAATGAGGCGCGGCTGTATGCGATCCTGGAGAATCTGCCCGTTGAGGTCGCCCTGAAGGACACGGACGGACGGTACGTATACGCCAATTTTGAGTTTGAAAATCGCTTTGGACTGTCGAAGAGCGACGTTTACGGGCGCACAGCGCATGAGTTTGACTTTGTCGAAAAAACAGAAGCCGATCGCATTCATGCTGAGGATCGACATGCTCTTGAAGACCGCGTGACGATATCGACGGAATCCTCATTCATTGGCAGGAACGGAAAGCCTGGTGTTGAAATTGTGACAAAATTTCCCGTGATCCATGCAAACGGAGAGATCATCGGTGTTGCGACCATCGCTCAGGACATCACCAAGCTCAAACGTGCGGAAGAGGCCGTGCGAGAAGCCCGGGACGAACTGGAGATAAGGGTTGAGGACCGTACGCGCGAGTTGAATGAAAGCGAATCGCGGTTTCGCGACTTCGTAGAGACCAGTTCTGATTTGTACTGGGAACTGGACGAAAATCTCAATTATGTGACCCTTGCATACAGCGACCCTCACGACATTGGTATCGATAACAGCATGTATATCGGCAAACCACGAAGTGCGTTCAAACCTGCTGGAATGAACGATACGGATTGGCAAAAACATATGGATGACCTGAACGACCACCGTCCGGTGAAAAACTTTGTCCAGACGCGCAGTCTGAGCGCTGACGAAGATCATTGGCTGTCCGTCAATGGCAAGCCTGTTTTTGATGAAGATGGGACGTTTGCCGGATACCGCGGAACCGCAAAGGACATCTCTGAGCAAAAGTTACTGGAGCGTATGAAAAATGATTTTATCTCGACAATCAGTCACGAGTTACGTACGCCGTTAACCTCAATTTCGGGTTCGCTGAAGTTGTTGGCTGGTGGTGCACTGGGGGATCTGCCCAGTAAAGCAGCCGGGATGGTGGGTATCGCCAACAATAACGCGGAGAGGCTGATCCATCTGGTCAACGATATCCTGGATATGGAAAAACTGGTGTCGGGCAATATGGCCTATGATTTCCATTCGCTCAATATTTCCTCACTTGTGGCAGAGGCGGTCAAATCAAACGACGGGTATGCGATTGCCCATGATGTCGCATTCGTTTTGGGCGATATGGTGCCCGATGCCATCGTGAAGGGCGACGATTTCAGATTGACACAGGTTTTGTCGAACTTTCTCTCTAACGCAGCAAAATTTACGCCTGCGGGCGGGCAGGTCACAATTTCGGTGACTGCTGATACCAGTTTCGTGACCGTTACCGTCGCGGATTCGGGACCCGGTATTGCTGACAGTTTCAAAGACCATGTTTTTGGCAGGTTCACGCAAGGTGATTCCTCCGATGCCAGGGAAAAGGGCGGGTCAGGCCTGGGGTTGAATATATCCAAATCAATTATCGATGATCACGAGGGAACCATCGGGTTCAAGTCAGAACCGGACATAGGGTGCAGGTTCTTCTTCACTTTGCCAATTGTAAAGTGACGGCCATGGCTCAGTTTTGTTCTTTGTCGGTGATTCATCCCTGCGTCTACAATTGATATCAACGTGAACATTTGCGACGATTCCGGGCACATAGTACGGTCTCCGTATGGTATATGAGGATGAAATGAGGAATGGCTGCTGTCGGTA
Source organism: Rhodospirillales bacterium (assembly GCA_021775325.1). GTDB lineage: Bacteria > Pseudomonadota > Alphaproteobacteria > Rhodospirillales > Casp-alpha2 > JABJGO01. The sequence continues at coordinate 4,724 of JAJFID010000183.1, read as the reverse complement.
TGACCCGGAGAGCGTCTCCCGGTTTTATCGCTTGTGTGCGGCACTTGCGGCATTTGCGGCAATGGTGGTGGTCTGGACGATGGGGGCAGGGGGGGCCGCTCACGCCGAATCCCTCGGCCCCTATACCCACGGTGAAACCCGCTCCGGCGACGAGGATATCCTGTTCTGTGTGGCGGGCGGGCATGATGTGGCGATTGAACTGGCGCACTTGCATAACGCGTGGGTTCTAAGTGGCCGTGACCCGGATTCCGGGGATTATGCGGCGTTTCAGGCACTGTCGGCAAAGTCCGTTGCCGACCGCCAGTGCTTTCGCGCCGACCGACTGGATCACCGCTCGGTTATGACTTTGCATGTGGCGGATAAAACGCCTGAGGGCGATCCGCTCTACAGCGTGGTCGCCGGCGTATACGCCTACAAGGGCAACTGGCTGACTGGCTACATGATCACTTTCGAGCAGGTCCCGCCAAAGGAATGACCGCCGACTGGCTGTCTACTCCGCAGCCGATGCCTCTTTGGCCGGAGTCTTGCCGACCAGGGCGTCGTAATCTGCCATCATGGTCTTGACCATATCGCCGACCACATAGGTGTTGTCGTCGATGCGGCCGACAGGCGTGACTTCGGCGGCTGTGCCGGTAAGGAAGACCTGTTGTGCGTTGGCCAGTTCTTCCGGCTTGATGATGCGTTCGACGACTTCGATGCCGCGTGCCTTTGCCAGTTCGATGATGGTCTGGCGGGTCAGGCCGTTGAGGAAACAGTCCGGGATGGGCGTGTGCAGGGTGTTGTCATCAGCAAACGTCATGAAGATATTGGCACCTGTGGCTTCGGATACATAACCACGGTAGTCATGCATGAGCGCGTCCTGAAAGCCTTCTTTTTCGGCTTCGTGTTTCGACAGGGTGCAGATCATATAAAGACCGGCGGCCTTGGCATGGACGGGTGCGCTTTCCGGTGACGGGCGACGCCACGGCGAGGTTTTCAGCGAGATGCCCTTTTCGCGCAGTTCCGGCGAGAAATAGGACGGCCACTGCCATGCAGCCACGGCCAGATTGATTGTGTTGCTCTGGGCACTGACTCCCATCATTTCGCTGCCACGCCACGCAACAGGGCGGATATAGCCGTCAACGATGTCATTGACCCGGCAGGCCTCCATGCAGGCTTCGTCAATTTCCTCGACGCTGTAGGGGATTTCGAATCCCATGAGTCTGGCAGAATTGAGCAGCCGCTCGGAATGTTCCCGCAGCTTGAAAATCTTGCCACCATAGGCACGATTGCCTTCAAACACGGATGACGCATAGTGCAGACCGTGGGTGAGAACGTGAACATTGGCGTCCCGCCAGGGAACCATTTCACCGTTGAACCAGATGTAGCCGTCATGATCGGCAAAAGACGGGGCAGGCATGGCAATTTTCTTTCGTTAAACGGGGTTGCGCTATAATGATGTTGCAATCCGTACCAGTATCGGGCATATATGTCAATAATACTGACGTATTTTTTAACCCCGATATTCACGCCCTTATTCAGGGCAACCATAACAAGGTTTCTGCATGTCCGGTTCCACTCCCCGCGCCAATCCTCTGTTTCTGAGTGATCGCGAACTGCGCAAGGCCATGGAGTTGTTGTTCTTCGCCTATCGGGACTTTACTGCCGAGCCGGATTCCATTCTGGCACGTTATGATTTTGGTCGTGCCCATCACCGGGTGATCTACTTTGTTGGTGCCAATCCGGGCATGTCGGTGAGCGACCTGTTGTCGATTTTGAAGATCACCAAACAAAGCCTGTCGCGGGTGTTGAGCCAGTTGCTGCGCGAGGACTTTATCGTTCAGCACACGGACGAACGCGACCGCCGCCGCCGCCTGCTGTACCTGACCGCCAAGGGCCGGGATCTGGAAACCCTGTTGACGGAGAAACAGACCCGGTTGATTGCCAGGGCCTATCGCGAATCCGGGGCCGACGCGGTAGCCGGTTTTTCGGCCGTGTTGCGGCGGATCATCCGCGACGATGACCAGAAGCGGTTTGTCGATCCCGAAACTGCCACGGGCAGCCAGTGAGTAACGTATGACATCCGAAACCCCGCATATTCTGGTTGTTGATGATGATGATCGTATCCGCGATCTGCTGCGCCAGTACCTGAGCGAAAACGGTTTTGTTGTCACCGTCGCCAGTGACGCCGCCGATGCCCGCACGCGAATCGGCATTATGGAATTTGATCTGCTGGTTCTCGACCTGATGATGCCGGGCGAAAATGGTCTGGAATTCGCTGACAGCATCCGCAAAACCAATCCGGTGCCGATCCTGATGCTGACCGCCATGGCAGAGCCTGGCGACCGTATCAGCGGACTGGAAAAAGGTGCCGACGACTACCTGACCAAACCGTTTGAGCCGCGCGAATTGCTGCTGCGTATCCAGAGCATCCTGCGCCGGGTGCCGCCCGGACCATCGGCATTGGCGGAGGTGTTGCTGGGTGATAGCGTGTTTGTGCCCGCACGCGGCGAGATGCTGCGCGCCGGTGTGCCCATCCGACTGACTGACGTGGAAGTCGCGTTGCTGACAGCGCTGTCTGAACGGCCCGGCCATATTTTGTCCCGTGACGAGCTGATTGACGTGACCGGTGCCGACGCCTCGGGGCGCGCCGTCGATGTTCAGGTGACTCGCCTCAGGCGCAAGATCGAACGCAATCCGCGCGTGCCGCGATACCTGCAGACCGTACGCGGGCGCGGTTACGTGCTAAAACCGGACTGAACGTGTGAACAGGGTCCCTAATCCAGAGCCATGAGTAATACCAGCGAAACAGATCAAACTGCCCAGTCCACACCGTGGATCAAGCGCGTCCTGCCCAGGAGCCTGTTGGGGCGTTCGCTGCTGATTATCATCATGCCGCTGATACTGTTACAGGTTGTATCGGCAGGTATTTTTTATGAGACTCACTGGAACAAGATCACCCGGCGGCTGGCCATGGGGGTGGCCGGTGATGTGGCCGCAGTCATCGATATGATGCGCCACGATCCCACACCGCAGGGCCGCGAGTGGGCCATGCATCTGGCCGCCGGTACCATGAGTTTCGCCGCCAAATTTCACGATGAAGCTGTGCTGGAAAAAGTGACAAAGGACATCGACGGCCACATGGAGAGCACCCTGCTGTGGGCGCTGAACGGGTATGTGTCCAAACCGGTATGGATTGATTCAACCTCGCTGGACCGCCATGTGGTCATTCACGTACAACTGGCCCAGGGTGTGCTGGAAATCATCACCCCGCGCAAAAGGTTGTTCAGCTCCACCACTTATGTATTTGTGCTGTGGATGGTCTGCACGTCGCTGATCCTGTTTGCCATCGCCACCCTGTTCATGCGCAACCAGGTCAAACCCATCCGGCGACTGGCGTTTGCATCCGACGAATTCGGCAAGGGCCGGGACGTGGAAAAATTCAAGCCGGAAGGGGCCGCCGAGGTCCGACAGGCCGCGCAGGCTTTCATTGTCATGCGCGAACGCATCCAGCGCCAGATCGGCCAGCGCACGGATATGCTGGCAGGTGTTTCGCACGATCTGCGCACACCGCTCACGCGCATGAAGCTGCAGCTCGCCCTGCTGGAAGGCCAGAAGGGTGTGGAAGACCTGAAAGGCGATATTAGCGAGATGGAGTACATGCTGGATGAGTATCTGGCTTTTGCCCGGGGCGAGGGTACCGAGAAACCAGTCGAGACCAGTCTCAGTGATCTGCTGCGCGAAGCCGTCAGCCAGGCCGGACGAGGGGGCTCGCACGTGGATCTGCATCTGGAAGAAGACATTACCCTGCCGTTGCGGCCCAATGCCTTCCGCCGTTCTATTACCAATCTGGTGGAAAACGCCCTGCGGTATGGCGAGAACGTATCCATCCGGGCCGGTCGCCGGTTGGATATGGTTGAAATTGCCGTCGACGACGATGGTCCCGGCATTCCGGAAGACAAACGTGAAGAGGTGTTCAAGCCGTTTGTGCGGCTGGAGGTCTCGCGCAATCCCGGTACCGGCGGTGTCGGGCTGGGCCTGAGTATCGCCCGCGACGTGGTGCGGGGGCACGGCGGCGATATGGCACTGGACCAGTCGCCACTGGGTGGTCTGCGGGCCATCGTTCAGATGCCTGTTTAGGAATTACGCGACAACAATCACTCGACGATAAATGTCGGTACGAACGTGGCCGGGGTCAGCGAGCCCTCCGTGCCGACATCGCTAACGGTGTCGAACTCCACCAGTTGAATGGCCGGGCCGAGGTGTTTGATGATCAGTTTGCCTTCCAGAACCCGCACGGCCTGCTCAATACCCAGACGACCCTGCATAACCGGGAAATCTGTCGGCGCGGCGAGGATGCGTTCGCGCTTGATACCGCGGAAAACAGCGTGGGTGTAGTAGTCTGCCAGTACCCGGATATCGTCTGTCAGGCCCTTGGCCCGCAATACGCCAACAGCGGCCTCCGCAGTGACGGCACTGCCGACGATGTAATCCACGTCAGGCCGTTCTTCCAGTGCCTCTTCGATCAGCAGAAGCTGGATTTCCTTGCCGGTGTCGCCGTACTTGGTGACAACGATTTCGGCCGAGCTCGCCAGCAGAGCTGTTCTGAAGCCTTCTTCCACAAACGGCACCCAGCCTGAGCCGTCCGGTCCGGGAAACCACGCCACCTTGACCGATGGTGATCCTTTCGGGTGCTTTCGGGCCAGATACTCACCAATAACCCGGCCCATGCTGATCCACGACAC
>JAJFID010000182.1 GCA_021775325.1 Rhodospirillales bacterium | reverse complement strand
ATATTGTCGGCAGCGCCATGTCGACAGCATCGGTAAGCTGGTTTGCCGGCCGTTATGGCCGACGACAGGTGTTTCTGTTCGTGATTACCGGATTTACGTTGTCGCAACTTGGTTGCGGATTTTCAACGTCTCTGGAGGCTGAGGTCGTCTGGCGGTTTGTACAGGGGACCATGGGCGCGCCGCTCATCCCATTGACCCAGGTTATAGCCGTCAACGCATTCCCCAAGGCGCGCTACACGCAGGCCACGTCACTTTGGGCAATGGGTTTTATTCTGGCAAACGTCGTTGCACCGACAATCGCCGGGTACGTGATAGATGCCTATAGCTGGCACTGGGTATTTTTCATCACCATGCCCGTCTCAACATCATGTCTGATCGCTGGATATTTTTTGATACCTAAAACGCCGCATGAACCAAAACCAATGGACTGGGTCGGGTTTTTGGCTTTAATTCTTGGTATCGGATGTTTGCAACTGATGATCGCGCGCGGCGAACGGCTGGACTGGTTTGATTCAACCGAAATCATTGCCGAACTGATCGCCGGCGGAATCTTCCTCTATATATTCATCGTCCATACCATCCTGGCCCGAAACCCGTTTATTGACCGGTCATTGTTCAAGGACTGGAATTTTGTTCTGGGACAAATTTGTGTTTTCGCCGTCGGCATGTCCATGTTCCTGCCCCTGTTGCTGATCCCGCTGCAACTCCAGCAACTAGGTGGTTATCCGGCATCGGAAATCGGGTTCCTGATCATGGCGCGCGGCATTGGTGCGATCATCAGCCTGTCATTGGTAAGCCGCTTGGCGGACTACATCGAACCGCGCCTTTTGATGTCCCTGGGCCTGACGTTTACTGCTGCCGGTCCATATATGATGTCAGGCTGGACCGCCGACGTTCAGGGGATAGACGTCATGGCGGCAAATTTTGTCATGGGTTTGGCGGTCGGTTCAGCGTGGGCACCTATGAGCAAGTTGACACTTTCCCACCTTCCGAAGCGGACGCAGGATCAGGGCTTCGCCATGTTCTATCTGATGTTCGATATTGGCAACGCCATCGGCACTGCGGCGATTGTCGCACTGCTTACCCAACACACGCAGGTTGGGCACGCTTTGTTTTCAGAACATGTATCATCATTCAGCGAGGCATTAAAAGGCGGTGAGGCGGCCCGAGCGGGTTGGGATATTTACGCCGTCGAGGGATTGACCATGATCGATAACGAAGTCACCCGCCAGGCCGCCGCCGTGGCCTTCAGTAATTGCTATCTGGTCATCGCCATCGTTCTGGTCAGCATCATCCCGCTGCTGTTGTTCTTTAAAAAGGTGCCTTCAGGAACCGGAAACTAGCGCCCTACAAACTGGCCGCGACTGTGCCCACGGCATCTTTGACGGCTGAAACAATAGTATCCGACTCGGCACGGGTCAGACAGAGCGGCGGCGCCATACCAAGAATATCACCCTGCGGCATGGCACGGGCGATGACCCCATTGGCCAGGGTCGCTGCTGCAATTTGCGGTCCTACTTTCAGCGCCGGATCAAAGAATGTCCTGTTGTCGCGATCCTGCACAAATTCCACAGCCGCCATCAGTCCCTCACCGCGCACGTCACCGACAATGGGGTGATCACCCAACGCGTCTTTCAGGCTCTGGTTAAAATAGGCACCTGTATCACCGGCGTTGGCAACGAGGTTTTGCTTGTCGATAACGTTCAGATTGGCCACGCCAGCGGCAACACACAATGGATGGGCTGAATATGTCCAGCCATGGCCGATAGCACCCATTTCGTCCGAGCCCTGTTCCAGGATTTTCCAGATACGGTCATGAACGATCACGCCGGACAATGGCGTATAAGCGCTGGTCAGCCCCTTGGCGATGGTGATCAGGTCGGGTTTCATCCCATAGTGATCAGATCCAAACATTGAGCCCAGACGACCGAAACCCGTGACCACTTCATCGGCGATGAGCATGATATCGTGTTTGTTCAGGACAGCCTGAATTTTTTGCCAATATCCCGATGGTGGCGGCACGATGCCACCTGTACCCAGAACCGGCTCACCGATAAAGGCAGCAATGGTTTCCGGCCCTTCTTCCTGGATAAGCGCTTCCAGTCGTGCAGCGCATTGATCGGAGAACGCTTCCTCGCTTTGGTCCAGATCATCACGACGGAAATAGTAGGGCGCATCCGTATGCAGAACAGGAGACAGCGGCAGATCAAAGGCATTATGAAACAACTCAAGTCCCGTCAGGCTGCCGGTCATCAGACCGGAACCGTGGTAGCCGCGCCAGCGCGAGATAATTTTCTTTTTCTCGGGGCGGCCAAGAACATTGTTGATGTACCACACCAGCTTGATGTTGGTTTCGTTGGCGTCAGATCCGGAAAGGCCAAAGTACACGTGATTGAGACCCTCCGGTGCGCGATCAGCTATCATGCCCGCGAGCGTGATTGATGCTTCTGTACCGTGACCCACGTAGGAATGATAATAGGCCAGTTTGTAGGCCTGCTCCGCGATAGCATCGGCGATCTCGGTATTGCCATAACCAACATTGACACAATACAGACCAGCAAAAGCATCCAGACTTTCCTTGCCATCACGATCGACAATGGTGACGCCCTTGCCGCCTGTCACAATCCGGGTCGGGCTTTCACCACGGGCGTGGGTGCCCATGTGCGTGGAGGGATGAAAAAAGTGGTCCCGGTCAAGTTTGTCCAGTTGATCATTTCTAAGCATTCTAGTCTCCAGTTGCTGTCACCCGACAGGTGTGTTCGCCCATGAGCGGCGAACATAAGACATTTTCCAGAGAGAGTGCTTTTGAACTCGACAGCAGAATCAGTGAGACTCTCTGCCTGATGACACCTAATCGGCGAGAGTTCCTGGCATCGAAGCAAGCGGCGGGACCGGTGTATCCTTGACCGGCTTTGTCACAACATAGGTGTAGTACCGTTTCAGGCCAATTTCCGCCGTCAGCATCTGATCGACCAGTTGCTGGTAAGAGGCCACGTCCGTGCACACAAATTTGATCATGTAGTCGATGCCACCGCCGACGGCCCAGCACTCTACGATTTCAGGAATTTCCGAGAGCGCTTCTTCAAACCGGATGAAGTCCTCTGACCTGTGACTGTCCAGTTCCGCCTGCATGAAAATCATCGACATTGGCCCCAGTTTGCTCAGAGAGATGCGCGCGCCGTACCCCTCGATCACACCCAAATCCTCGAGGCGTTTCAATCGTTCCCAACAGGGCGTCGGTGAAAGATTGACGCGTCGGGCGAGTTCGGTTTTGGCAATGCGGCCTTCGGTCTGCAGAACCGATAGTATTTTCAGATCGCGGTCATCAAGCCGCATGGCCTACAACCCACAGGCTTTACGGGCGGCATTGTAGGCTGCAGTAAACCCGGTGAGGGAATAGGTATCCTTGGTGTTCGTGCCGCGCCACGACGTTGCTGTCACCACCATGATTGTACCCCGCTTCATGGCTGCGACCAGTTTTTTGTCGGTCTCGGAGTCACGGGCCCAGGCATTCCCCTTGTTGGTAAACAGCATGAAAATGCTGTCGCCAATGACAACTTTGGCATCCGAGTCCTTTTGATACTCGTACCCGGCTTCAATACTGACAACGTCCATTTCCTTCAGCGCCGGGCGATGGGTCACAAGCATATAGATGTCGCCGCGTTTATTGTAATCGCCTTCATCTGATTGTGGCTGGGCACCGACGTAACATACTGGCGCATTGCCTTCTGTGGTCTTGAATGCGGTCCATGCACCATTTGTACCAATGGTTTCGGCCTGTGCCGCCTGCACGCCCAGAATGGTGAAGACAATGAGTGTAATGACTGATGCAGAGAACTTCATGTGGTCTTTCCCGTGGACACTGTTGGTTTCAAATGTCATACGTTCGGGTCATCGAAAAGTCACGAACTTACAAGAATCCATTCCAAGGGCATAACCCATGAATCTTTCGGAATCCTTACTGGTCGAGGTCTCGCGCGGCACAATGGTCGAAAGCATTCACTATTGTGACGCAGTGGCCGTGGATGCGCACGGTGATATTATTGCGGCGTGGGGCGATGTGGAGCGGGAGATTTACTCCCGCTCGTCCGCGAAACCGTTGCAGGCGCTGCCGTTGCTGGAAACGGGCGCAGCTGACCACTTCGGTTATTCCGATGCCGAGGTGGCGTTTGCCTGCGCCTCCCACAACAGCGAGGAAAAACACACCACCACAACGGTACAGGTTCTGGACCGTATTGGCCTGAGTGAACCAAATCTGGAATGCGGCCCCCACATGCCTTATCACGAGCCATCATCCGAGGCGATGATTCGTGCATCGCAAGCGCCCAGCCGCCTGCACAATAACTGTTCAGGCAAACACGCCGGATTTCTGGCGACGGCCGTTCACATGGGCGAATCCCCCGCTGGGTATGTTCAGTATGAACACCCGGTTCAGCGCCGCATCACCGAATCCATGTGTGAAATGATGGACCATGACCTGACCACCACATCGCGCGGCGCGGACGGTTGCGGCATTCCGGTTCTGGGCATGCCGCTGTCCAGTCTGGCGTTGGGCATGGCCCGTATGGCGGACCCGACAGGTCTGGGCGCAGTTCGCGAGGCCGCCGCCCGGCGCATCACGGGTGCAATGGCTGCGCACCCGTTCATGGTGGCGGGAACGGATCGCATTGATACCGTTGCCATGCAGGCGCTGGATCAGCGGGTGGCCCTCAAAGGCGGTGCCGAAGGTGTGCACATTGCGATTGTCCCCGAACGCGGCGTGGGCATCGCCCTGAAAGCCCGGTGCGGCCAAAAGCGGGCTTCGGAACCGGCGATGCTGTGGGTGCTGCAGAAGTTGGGTATTCTCGGTGACAGTGCCGCAGACCAGCTTCAGGACTGGCTCAATCCCCCGATCAGTAACACGCTCGGCAATACAGTCGGTGCCGTTTCAGTGCGCGAGCAATCCTGATCTAACCGGCTTCGCGGGCCTTTTCGTAGGCCAGTGCCGACAGCGCCAGATCGCCCAGCGGCACGCCGCGAAACGCGAACGCCAGTCGTTGTCCTGAACCGGCCTCACCCTCACGGCGGCCCGAAACACGGCCCATAACCAGATCGGCCAGATCACCACCCACCACCTCGGGCGGTGCCAGTTTGTTAGGCATGACGGCTTCCTGTTCCATATCGTCGATGATGATGGAATCCAACTGTTTAAAGGTTTCGTGCATCCACGGTACGGCCAGATCTGTAATGGTGGCAAAGGCTCCGGGTTTCAACCAGCCAGCATCCAGAAACGGCGGCGCATCGGACGTCGCGGTGACGGACGACACCACGATATCGGCACCGGACAGAGCCTGCTCCGCCGTATCACAGATTTCCCCGGACAGGCCTTTTCGTGCGGCATGTTCACACAGCGATTCCTGATTGGCCCGGCCACGGCTGAATGTCTGGATATGCTTTAACGAATACAGTTCACAGAACAGATCGAGATGGCTGCGCGCCTGAACACCGGCACCGATAAACGCCATCACAGACGAATCCGGACGGGCGAGATGGCGTGCCGCCAGCGCACTGACACCGGCGGTACGCATGGCTGTAATCCAGTTTCCATCCAGAATAGCCAGTGGCAGACCGGTCTCGCCATCCAGCACCGATATGAGGGCGTTGATCTGCGGCAGGCCTCTCTCTGGATTCCGTGGATTCAGGACGACGGACTTGGTCACCACCAGTGATGGCTCGCTCATGGCTGCAAAGGTGGACATCATGTAACGGCCGTCCGGCGGCGAGAATGCGCTTTTTGGCGTACTCCAGACGGTGCCGTCCTCGCGACCGCGAATGGCGTTTTCGATGGCTGCGACAATTTCCGGCGTGGAAATATTCAGACGGCTCAGGTCGTCTTCAGAATAATAGGGAAAGGGTGAATCCATGAGGCACATATCCTTTTTGGGTACCTCCAAGGGTATGCCAAACACCCCGCTTGACACAATGCCCCAACAGGCCGAAAGGATACGACATGAAAAATCAGGCTACATGGCGTGCCATGGGGGCGCATTTCTGTTTTGCCCGGGCATTGAAGCTGGCGGATTCCGGGCTGGTGGTGCCCATGGATTTCCTGCGCCTGCCACTGATCGCGTTGATCGCCTATCTGTTGTACGACGAAGCGTTCGATCTGTGGATCATGCTGGGCGCGGTGGTCATCGTGGCCGGCAACATCATCAATATCCGCACCTCCAAAGACCCGGAACCGGCGCAGACCTGACAGTCTTTCCCAGACACCAAGAGCCGTCACGACACTTGCTCC
>JAJFID010000181.1 GCA_021775325.1 Rhodospirillales bacterium | reverse complement strand
GATCGAAGACGTGCATCAGAAGTTTATCGATAATCAAAAGCTATTCTTCGTCGCCACAGCCGCTCCGGATGGTCGAGTAAACATGGCACCGAAAGACGGTAAATCTCTTCGCGTCGTGGGTTCCAATAGAATTGTATGGGTTAATCTCACAGGCGCGGAAAATGAAACCGCTGCACATGTGTTAGAGTCACCTAGGATGACACTAATGTGGTGTTCATTCGACAATTCTCCAATGATTTTGAGGGCATATGGAAGTGCGATGGTGATTCATCCGCGGGACAATGAATGGCCGGAACTCATTGCAATGTTTCCTCAGAGGGTAGGATCGCGCCAGTTAATCGATTTGTCCGTTGATTTCGTTTTGAAGTCCTGTGGTTTCGGCGTGCCGCTGTATGAATTTGCGGGATACCGCGATACCCTTGAGGACTGGGAGGCAAACAAGGGAACTGATGGAGTACGTCAAGTTTGGGCCAATTCCAATCAGGCCAGCCTCGATGGAAAACCTACCCAAATACTTGATGATGAAGGCTAGAGAAATTCGCCTATGCGGTGTTGGGGGGGAGACGTCAGCTTTGGGTCATTTTGAGAAGTTTTCGGCGGTCTGAATTCACTTCCGTATTGCCGCACTTAACGGACATAATCATGAACCAGGTCCGCATCCCCGACCAATACACGTTTCCGGACTAGACGGATTTATGAATCTCAGAGGAAGACGAGGCGCGGCGCGGCAGGTACTGTCCGGCAAAACCATACAATGGCCTGAGACGGACCATAGAAACATGGCCCGAGAGGTCGCCACAGAGGGCGCAGAGGAAAAGGAAAGCTCTGTGATTTCTTCTAAACCTCGCCTTGCTCTGTGAGAAGTTTCACTGGGTTTTGAAAATAGCCGGTCCTTGAAGGGCCGCAATATCAACAGGACAATACTCACTTCGCGAAAAAAAACTTGACTTTTCACCGTTTTTATGTTTTAATTCCTATGCGTTATTTTCCATTGTAAATCATACACCGTGCGCTGCGCCGTCCCTTTCATGCGTGTGGTCGCATACTGAGGATTGCTGTACCTGAGAAGCGTTGTGCTAAATCGCAAAGCAAGCGCCCCAGCCTCTCGGACCATCTTTCGATGGTCCTGCCGGGCCCCGGGTTTTCATGGAACCCTCAGCCTCTCGGACCATCTTTCGATGGTCCTGCCGGGCCCCGGGTTTCTCCGGAAGATCGCTCAATGTAGACATTAAAGGTTCGAGAATGTGGTCAAATGTCTACAAATCCAGTTGTTTCAATAGCTTACGATATGGATTTTGATCTGTTTCAGGATTTCAGTGTAACAAATGTAGTCAAATGTCTACACGGAATGTAGACATTTGTTCACGTCTGTTCACATGAGTTCAGGCCAAAATGTAGACTTGGCACGCGCCACCGGGGTCGCGTTAGGTACAGTCTACCCGTCCTTTAGCAAAGCCGCCTGTGCCGCTGCCCGTTTTGCCATCGGCACGCGGTAGGGTGAGCAGGGAAACCGTCGGGAATGCACACGCGTACATTACGTTAATGCACGTTGGTGTCGGCATCCGGCATTGCCGTCGGATCACCAACAGACAGGTTGAGATCCCAAGCGGCCTCATTGCTTTTTTTTATGAGCAACTGGCAAAAGGAGTGCAACAGTTGCTTGTTCAGCATGAGCCTGATGGTTTTGCCGATGATCGCCGTGAGAGTCAAAATTGCGCCACCGTTTTCCAGGTTTGCCAGGCTCCCGGTCTTGACGATCAGGGGCCCTGTTTCTGACATGAGGTTTCGCTCGCCCCCACCACCGGCCTGCCGTTTGACAAACCGGGTACTTGATACAGCCTCCTGATGGCTCATGTTTACGGCAGCCTCCTTGATCCTGGGCTGCTGAATTCTTTCCAGTTCCGGGCGATGGTGCATGGATGCGACCATTTTGTCGAACAGTGCGCGGGTGAAACTACGCGTTAACCACAACTGGATTTCGGACTTGTCGTCCATAACGACACTCAGCAGCAAACGGTCCTGATCTGCGTTGTAGGCAATGCCGAATTGCTGGATTGATCGGGGCATGGTTTATCAGAGTTCCGGTGCAGTAAAAATCAGCAGAAAGGCAACACGGTGATCTATGTTTTTGGCGACAAAGATCTTGTAGCACAATCGCTGATCTCTGCGTGACATTACCCACTCAGAACAAAAAGCACCCACAGACACAAACAAGCTGTCTGCCTGCTCCTTGTGCTGATTTCACTCGCATTGCCGCTCAGCGGCCAGCAACGCCGCCTGCGCCGCTGCCAGTTTCGCAACTGGAACCCTGTAGGGTGAGCAGGATACGTAGTCCAGCCCCACTTCCTGACAGAAGTGGATGGAGGCCGGGTCGCCGCCGTGTTCGCCGCAGATTCCCATCTTCATGCCGGGTCGCTCTGCCCTGCCCCGTTCCACGCCCATGCGCACAAGCTGGCCCACGCCTTCCTGATCGATGGTGACAAACGGATCATCGTTGAGCACACCGCGTCGATAATAATCATCCAGAAACGAGCCCGCATCGTCGCGGGAAAACCCGAAACAGGTCTGGGTCAGATCGTTGGTGCCGAAGCTGAAGAACTCCGCCGATTTGGCAATGTCACCGGCCTGCAGACAGGCGCGCGGCAGTTCCACCATGGTACCGACCATGTATTCCAGTTCCGTGCCGGTCTCTGCCATAACCTTGGTCGCCAGATCATCAACCATGACCTTGAACACGTCGAACTCGCGGCGGTTGATGATCAGCGGGATCATGATCTCGGGGTGGGCCTGATCGCCCCTTTTGGCAATCTGTGCGGCGGCCTCAAAAATGGCGCGGGCCTGCATCTCGTAAATCTCAGGGTACGTCAGTCCGAGCCTGCAGCCCCGGTGGCCGAGCATGGGGTTGACCTCGTACAGATCGCTGGCCCGCTGGCGCAGGGCCTCCAGCGTCACACCGGCGGCATCGGCCACGTCCTGCATTTCCGCATCACCGTGAGGAATGAACTCGTGCAGCGGCGGATCCAGCAGGCGAATGGTCACCGGCAGGCCCTTCATGATATCGAACAGCTCGATGAAGTCTTCGCGCTGGTAGGGCAGCAGCTTGTCGACGGCAATGCGCCGCGCCGTCGCGTCTTTGGCCAGAATCATTTCGCGCACATGGACAATGCGTTTGGGATCAAAAAACATGTGCTCGGTGCGGCTCAGACCGATGCCTTCGGCGCCGAACTTGCGGGCGGTGGCGGCATCCGTGGGGGTTTCCGCATTGGTTCGCACACCCAGGGTCCTGATCTCGTCCACCCACGCCATGAGCTCGGCAAAGGCTCCGGTCAATTCGGGCTGAATGGTGGGCACCACACCGGCCATGATTTCGCCGTTGGTGCCATCCAGAGTAATCACATCGCCTTCGACGAACTGGCGGCCCACCGCCGTCAAGGTTTTGGCGTGATGGTCCACGTACATATCACCGGCCCCGGATACGCACGGCTTGCCCATACCACGGGCGACCACGGCTGCATGGCTGGTCATGCCGCCGCGCGATGTGAGCACACCTTCGGATACGTGCATGCCGCTGATGTCTTCCGGGCTGGTTTCCGTGCGCACCAGAATGACCTTTTGATCGTTGGCCGTCCATTTTTCGGCATCTTTCGAACTGAACACGATTTTGCCTGTGGCGGCACCGGGTGAAGCCGGCAGTCCGCGCCCGATAATGTCGCGTGGCGCGTCAGGGTCCAGCATGGGATGCAGCAACTGATCGAGCTGGTTCGGGTCCACCCGCATGACGGCTTCGCTGCGGGAAATGAGCCCCTCGGCCTCCATATCCAGCGCGATGCGCAACGAGGCCTTGGCGGTACGCTTGCCACCGCGCGTCTGCAGCATCCACAGTTTGTCCTGCTGGACGGTAAACTCCATATCCTGCATGTCTTTATAGTGGGCTTCGAGGCGGTCGCGCACATCGCACAGTTCCTGAAACACGGCAGGCATGGTTTCTTCCATGGCCGGCATTTGTGCACCCTGGGTGGATTTCTCGGCAATGGTCAGCGGCTGTGGCGTGCGGATACCGGCGACCACGTCTTCGCCCTGCGCATTGATCAGGTATTCGCCGTAAAAATGGTTTTCGCCCGTGGCTGGATTGCGCGAGAAACACACACCCGTGGCACAGTCGTCGCCCATGTTGCCAAACACCATGGCCTGAATATTGACCGCCGTGCCCCATTCGCCGGGAATATTATGCAGGGCCCGGTACACGGTGGCCCGGTTGTTCATCCAGCTTCCAAACACGGCACCAATGGCACCCCAGAGTTGTTCGTTGGGGTCCTGCGGGAAGGGTCGGCCCAGTTCGGATTGCACTTCGGATTTATAATCACCGACGATCACCTTCCAGTGCTCGGCACTCAGGCTGGTATCCAGATTGATATCGAGACGTAGTTTGTGGTCTTCGAGAATATCCTCGAAAACGCTGTGATCAACGCCGAGCACCACGTCGCCGTACATCTGGATAAACCGGCGGTAACTGTCATAGGCAAACCGGTCGTCGCCGCTGACTTTGGCCAGCGCCTCAACCGTTTCGTCGTTCAGGCCCAGATTGAGCACCGTATCCATCATGCCGGGCATGGACGCGCGCGCACCCGAACGCACAGACACCAGCAGCGGCCGTTCGGTACCACCAAAGGTGGCACCCAGTGCCTGCTCCATGGTCTGCATGGCAGCGTCAACGTCGGCGTTTAAGGACTCAGGGTACGTATCGTCATTGGCCGTGAAAAAATTACAGACCTCGGTGGTGATGGTGAAACCCGGCGGCACCGGAATGCCCAGCGCCGACATCTCGGCCAGATTGGCACCCTTGCCACCCAGCAGGTTTTTCATCTCGGCACTGCCTTCGGCACTGCCATCGCCGAACGTGTAAATCCACTTGGTCATCTGTCGTCCTGTTACCCTTCGATGCGAGAGAAATCAGCGATAGCGTCAACGGACTGTCGAACCAGCGCCAGCAGATTGAGTCTGTTAACCCGGACTGCTGCGTCGTCGGCGTTGACCGTCACCTCGTCAAAAAAAGCGTCCACTAGCGGCCGGGCACTGGCAAGTTTCGCCATCACGCCAGCGAAGTTCTCGGCTTCCATATCTGTCGCAATGTCTTTGCCCATGGCTTGTAAATGGTCGTGCAGTGCACGCTCCTCATCTGCCACCAGCAGAGACGCGTCGACACTCCCTGAATATGTGGTGGCGTCCTTCTTTTCCTCAATGCGCAGGATATTGGCCGCGCGTTTGTAGGCCGCCAGCAGATTGGCACCATCATCCGTCGACAGAAACCCGCTGAGCGCATCCACACGGGCCAGCAGCCGGACCAGATCGTCTTCACCACCGACAGAGAAGACAGCGTCAATCAGATCATGCCTCACGCCCTGCTCTTTCAGATGAACTTTCAGGCGGTCTGCGAAGAAACCCAGTAACGAAAGGCCAATCTCGTCATTAGAATTTATCTTGCCCGCTACCTTCTCTCTCGGAGATTTCAAGTACCGTTTGTCAGGATCGTTAAAAATTGGCAACAAGTTCAACCGCAGTCCATTCTCAAGGATCAACCTAATCACGCCCAGCGCGGCCCGCCGCAGTGCAAAAGGATCTTTCGATCCAGTGGGTTTTTCGTCGATGCCAAAAAAACCAACAAGCGTGTCGATCTTGTCGGCCAGTGCCACACACACACTGACCGGTTTTGTGGGACAGGTATCACCGGGTCCCTGCGGCGCGTAGTGCTCGGCGATGGCGTCTGCCACGTCTGCGCTCTCGCCATCGTGCAGGGCATAATAACGTCCCATGATACCCTGCAGGTCGGGGAATTCGCCGACCATACCTGTGGACAGATCAGCCTTGGCCAGGCGGGCGGCGCTTCGCACCTTGTCTTTATCCGCGCCCTCGACCATACCGGCGATCTCTGCGGCCAGTGCCTGCATCCGGTCTGCCTTGTCGTCCAGCGTGCCCAACTTTGCGTGAAACACCCGGTCTTTGAGGGTTGGGACGCGGGACGCAAGTGGCTTCATGCGGTCCTGATCCCAGACGAACCGGGCATCGGCCAACCGGGCGTTAAGCACCCGTACATTGCCCGCAACAATCTGTGCACCACCATCTCTGGTTTCCGTATTGGCAACAACAATAAACCTGTTGGCCAGCTTGCCGTCTGCATCCAGACAGGAAAAGTACTTTTGATGGGAGCGCATGGAGGTGGTCAGCACCTCCGGCGGCAGGTCCATGAACTGGTCATCGATCTGGCCCATCAACACAACCGGCCATTCCACCAACCCCGTGACTTCGTCCAGCAGACCACGATCATCCTTGACCGTCAGATCTTCGGTCGCAGCCAGTTTCGTGGCCCCGGTTGCAATCAATTCGCGCCGCTCCGCCGGATCGATCATGACCTTGGCGGCTAGGAGTTTGGATTTGTAGTCATCAAAGTCAGATACGGTGATGACATCAGGTGCCAGAAAACGATGACCGACAGTGGTATTGGTCGAAGATAGGGGGCCAAACGTCATGGGCAGGAGCGCGTTGTCAAATACAGATACAAGGCCATGCAGCGGACGCACCCAGCGCATGTCATGATTGGCCCACTTCATGGACTTGGCCCAGGGCAAAGCATTCAGCGCGTTCGCAATAACGTTGGGCAGCACGTCGGCTGTCTGAGAACCCGGTTTCTCGATCACCGCAAAGTAAAACTCGCGACCCTTGATCTCGCGCGTCTCGCACTGGTCCAGTGTCAGACTAACGGAACCCAGAAAGCCGTTTAGCGCCTGTTCCGGTGCGTCTGTCGCCGGACCTTTGCGTTCTTCAGAAATATCCGGTGTGCGTTCCGGTATCCCGTCAGCCACGTAGACGAGGCGGCGCGGTGTCACATATGAACGGGTGTTGTTGAATTCCAGACCGGCCTTCTTTAACCCCTCGCCCATAAGGCGTTGAAGGTCATCCGCTGCCCGGGCCTGCATGCGCGCGGGAATTTCTTCGGACAGTATTTCAAGGAGAAGCTCGGCCATAACCTTACGCGGCCTCGCCACTATCTGTTTGATGGGATCTAACCCAGAGTTCGCAGCAGCCTTTGGCGAGCGTCCGCACCCGCCCGATATAGGCGGCGCGTTCGGTCACACTGATCACGCCACGGGCATCCAGCAGGTTACACAGCTGGCTGGCTTTCAGGCACTGGTCATAGGCGGGCAGCGGCAGGTTTGCAGCCAGAATGCTGGCGCATTCCTGTTCGGCATCTTCGAAATGGCGGCGCAGCATATCTGTGTTGGCAATCTCGAAATTGTAGGCGGAATTCTGCTGTTCGTTCTCCAGATAGATATCGCCATAGGTCTTGCCACCCTGATCTGCAGGCACTCCGTCCCAGTCCAGATCATAGACGTTCTCAACCCCCTGCACATACATGGCCAGACGCTCCAGCCCGTAGGTGATCTCCACCGGGACCGGGCTGCAATCCATGCCGCCTACCTGCTGAAAATAGGTAAACTGGCTGACTTCCATACCATCGCACCAGACTTCCCAGCCCAGACCCCAGGCACCCAGCGTCGGGCTTTCCCAGTCGTCCTCCACAAAACGGATGTCGTGCAGATCGGATTCCAACCCGATCCGGCTCAGGCTCTGCAAATACAGATCCTGAATATTGGCAGGGCTTGGTTTCATGAGCACCTGAAATTGGTAATAGTGCTGCAGGCGGTTCGGATTCTTGCCATATCGGCCATCGGTGGGACGACGCGAGGGCTGCACGTAGGCCACATTCCAGATGTCAGGCCAGAGGGCGCGTAAGGTAGTCGCCGGATGAAAGGTACCCGCACCCACTTCCACGTCAAACGGCTGGACGATCACACAGCCCTGATCCGCCCA
>JAJFID010000019.1 GCA_021775325.1 Rhodospirillales bacterium | reverse complement strand
CACCTGACATTATTCCACTTTGTCATCCGCTCAATCTGAGCTCGGTCAAAGTGACGCTGGAATGCGATTCTGACAGAAACGCCGTTGATATTGTCGCCACGTGCAAGCTTACGGGCCAAACCGGCGTTGAGATGGAGGCATTGAGCGCCGTCAGTATTGCGGCACTGACAGTCTATGATATGTGCAAGGCCATCGATCGCAGTATGCGGTTGGGCGATATTCGACTGGTCCACAAATCAGGTGGTAAGTCCGGTACATTTGAGGCCGAATAATGATATCCGTCGCCGAAGCGCTCGAACGGGTGACAAACAGCTTGCGACCGGTCGCGAGTGAAGTCATCCCAGTGCAGATGGGGCTGGGTCGAGTTCTGGCGGTTGATATTGAATCGAACCTCACATACCCGCCCAGTGATATTTCCGCCATGGACGGTTATGCGGTAATTGCCAGCGATACTTCAGATGTTCCCACGACTTTACATCAGGTCGGTATAGCGCAGGCAGGAAGCGGTTTTGCAGGCACTGTCAAGTCAGGAGAAACCGTAAGAATCTTCACAGGTGCCCCAATGCCGCATGGGAGCGACGCCGTTGTTATCCAGGAAAATACGCAGCGTGACGGCGAGATGATAACCATTTCGTCCGGTGTCGCGAAAGACACATTCGTTCGTCCGCAAGGTATGGATATCAAGGAGGGCCAGACATTACATAAGGCCGGACACCGCCTCAGTGCGCGTGACCTGGGTCTAATCGCTTCCGCAAACCACGCTAACATCACTGTGCACAAGAAGCCGAAGATAGCCTATCTGGCGACGGGTGATGAATTGGTCATGCCGGGGGAATCCATCGGGCCGGATCAGATCATCAGCTCGAACTCCATCTCCATCGATGCAAGTATTCGCGCGTTTGGTGGTGAGCCGATGTCCCTGGGCATTGCGAGAGACAATGCCGATTCCCTGCGTGCGGCGCTGAGCCGGCTTCAGGGTGCCGATATGTTGGTAACGATTGGTGGCGCATCCGTGGGCGATTACGATCTCGTGCAATCCGTGCTTGGCGAGAAGGGATTGCGACTTGATTTCTACAAAGTCGCCATGCGACCGGGAAAACCGTTGATATTTGGTGATTTTGGTGGTGTTCCGATGCTTGGATTACCAGGTAACCCTGTGTCCACGTCGGTCACATCCCTGCTGTTCCTGAAACCGGCGATTGATGCCCTGTCTGGCATGCCACGTGGTGAAATTGCGATGACCACAGCCACTTTGGGTACCGACTTGCCGGAAAATGACCGCCGTCAGGATTACATTCGCGCAACATTGTCGCGAAACGAGAGCGGTCATTTGATCGCTATGCCGTACGGACGTCAGGACAGTGCGATGATGTCTTTGCTGGCTGGTTCGGACTGCCTGATTGTGAGACCGCCGCATGTTCCTTTCTCCCGGCAGGGTTCCGAGGTGGACGTCATTCAGTTGCGCGTCGCAACCGACACTTTTTAACGCACAAGATTCCGATTTGATCTTTGCCTGACAACTAGATGTTGACGTTTAATGAGAACCAAAGTAGAACATATGCGAATGTTTCGTTTTTGTTCTATATTTTGAGTTCTTTTGTGTAACTCACTTTGTCCCGCGGACCGCCCCTTTAAGACCGGAGAAAATCACCAATGTTGACCAAGAAGCAATATGAGCTGTTGAAGTTTATTGAACGCCGATTGTCAGAGTCCAGCGTCTCGCCGTCGTTTGATGAAATGAAAGAGGCGTTGGGCCTCAAATCGAAGTCAGGCATTCATCGACTCATCACAGGTCTGGAAGAACGTGGGTTTATTCGACGGCTGCCGCACCGTGCCCGTGCATTGGAAATTCTGAAATTGCCGGATAACAATCAACCCGTCGCGCGGACGGCATCGCCTGAACACGCTGTGGGTAACAGTGGTTTCTCACCAAATGTCATTGAGGGACACTTCGGTCGACGCGAAGAAACAGCCTTCGAAACCCCCACCACGCAGGACGGCATTCAATTGCCACTCTATGGCAGGATTGCTGCGGGTACGCCCATTGAGGCATTGCGCGATAATTCCAATCATATTGAAGTTCCGCCTTCAATGATTGGTACCGGTGATCACTATGCACTCGAAGTCGAAGGTGATTCTATGATTGAGGCCGGTATTCAGGACGGGGATACTGTAATCATTCGTCGATGTAACACCGCAGACAACGGTACCATTGTTGTTGCCATGGTGGACGAAACGGAGGTTACGTTGAAGAGGTTACGTAAACGCGGCGATTCAGTAGCCCTTGAACCTGCCAATGCGGCCTATAAAACGCGAATTTGCGGGCCGGATCAGGTCCGGGTGCAGGGCCAATTGGTTGGCCTCATGCGGCGGTATTGATATCGCCGGGCTAACTCTGATCATTATTCGCACCTTTGCGATTACCTGTCCAGGGCCGCGTCCCGCGAGTTTGAAACGTATTCTCGATTTCGAGTGTGTCACCATTGATGTATATGGCGTGAGCGCCGTCGCGCCATAGATCAAAACGGTCGATCACCACGGACGGGCCGGCGCAATTCATCCGGACGGGCACGGCACTGATGATGACATCTGATCGCCAGCAATCCTCCAGTAATGCGGACTCCTCCCAGATGAGGGCTATACTGCTCTCGTATGTTGTCAGGGCACATCCCTGTAAATCGCAACGTAAACCATGATCGTCCGGTGGAGGATTTCGGAACGGCGAGTTCTTTAGACCAGCTCTCTCGAACCATACTCTTTGTGTGAACCGATTACCGTTCGCGCCGGGGCCAACGATGGCCAGTGTGTCATTCATGCTGATACCAAATAGTTCGCCGTTGGGCGCGACGATAACGATCGGTTGGCGCGGGTTAGCTGCTATCACCAGCGCAGCCGATACGGCGACAATCCCCAGAAGACGCCAGGCGCGAGACCACAAACACAGCCATAGTCCGCCGGCCACGAACGTCAGGAGAGCTGTCATCGAGAACTGTGGAATAAGCTTCACATTACCAGGTAAAGGCGCAACGGTCTCAGCCACGGAGACAACAATATCGATGCCCCACCCCATGGGAACGAGGCCCAGACTATCCATGCCAAATGGCATGAGTACGATGCCGAGTAATGCTGACGGCATGACCCACATGGCCGTCAGTGGTACTGCCACAAGATTGGACAACAGGCCATAACTTGCAAGTTGGTGAAAATGAAATGCAGCGAATGGGGCGGTGGACACAGATGCAACGACCGTGGAAAAGCCCACACCACATGCATAGAGAGCCAACCGGCGAATCATGCCGGATGTACGCCAAAGCCCCGAGAATCGTTGATTTAGATACTCATAGGCAGCGATCAGTCCCGTCACAGCGGCGAAGGATAGCTGGAAACTGGCCCCAAACAGGCTTTCTGGTCGCAAGAGTAAAATCACAGTCGCTGCCCAAGCAACCAGACGCATGGATATGCCACGCCTGCCAATCATGACGGCACCAAGAACCAGTGCCATCATGGCGAATGCACGCAAGGTTGGGACTGTGGCCCCGGAAATCAGCGTGTAACTCAAGGCCGCGCAGAGCGCGATTACCGCAGCCCAAGATTTAATCGGATATCTGAGGGCGATTGGCGGGATAAGTGCGAGGATTGCACGAACGCAGAAAAACACAAAACCAGCGACAAGTCCGATGTGCAATCCGGAAATGGCCAGGAGATGCGCCAGTCCCGCGTCCCGCATGGCGTCGACAGTGGCTTCCGGTATTGCACCACGATCCCCCGTGATAAGTGCTGCTGCGATAGCACCCGTTGTACCGGTTAAGCGTTCCCGTATCTTGTTGCCAATCGTCACCCGGAGATGTTCAAGCATGGAAGGTATAGGCATACTCTTGCTCTGGTGAATGACCTCGGCCGCACCATAACTAAACCCTGTGGCACCAATTTCCTTGAAATAGGCGTATCGCTGGAAATCAAACGCATGAGGTGTTGCTGGCTCCTGCGGCGGCCGTAACACTGCGTATACACGGACCCAGTCGCCAGGCAGGATATCCTCGCCCGTTGACGTGTTGATGTTAATGCGGATACGTTGCGGCGTCTCAAAGGCTTCCAACCATCGCACAACTGGATTATCAATCGTCAACCGTAACCCTCTGGGGCGTGTCTCCACACTAGACACCTGACCGGTTATGCGGGCCGGGCCGTGCTCTTTGTCAAGAACCGTATGGGCGACACTAAGCGTCCTGAGTTCAGCGGCAATGAATCCCGCGGCGAGGACCGCCCCTGCCAGAGAAAGAAACACGATGAGTTTTCTCGCTTTGTACTTCCAGATTATAATCAGGCAAAGAGTGAGTATGGCAGGCGCTGCATACCACGCTGGCTCAAACTTCAGCGAAAAATACACTCCCACACCAATGCCGAGAAACACTGGTACCCAAAGTATCCACCGATGGTACTCGTTTAACAGAACTCCTGCGTAAGTATGCCAAATTGGCAAATCAGTGTAGCCATCCCTGCCAAATGGCAGGAAAGCAAGTAATTTCAGATATTTGCGCCAAACGCCCTGCCCCATTATTTCTCACAATGCTGGCATT
Source organism: Rhodospirillales bacterium (assembly GCA_021775325.1). Lineage (GTDB taxonomy): Bacteria > Pseudomonadota > Alphaproteobacteria > Rhodospirillales > Casp-alpha2 > JABJGO01. Next base: position 10,850 of record JAJFID010000019.1, on the reverse strand, counting down.
CCCTGTTGGATATGGTAGATGTGTGCACGCTCTTTGCATACAAGAATAACTGAACAGGTAAACATGACGGTCGTAACCAGATTCGCTCCTTCACCGACCGGCTTTCTGCACATTGGCGGGGCGCGCACTGCCCTGTTTAACTGGCTCTTCGCGCGTCACCACGGTGGCCAGTTTTTGTTGCGAATAGAAGATACGGACCGTGCCCGCTCTACTGAAGATGCTGTTGAAGCTATCTATGATGGCCTGAAGTGGTTGGGTCTGGATTGGGACGGTGATGCCGTTTCCCAGTTCACCCGCGTCGACCGGCATCGCGAAGCAGTTGAAACATTGCTGGCATCTGGAAAAGCTTACCGGTGTTATTGTACACCCGAGGAACTGAGCGAGATGCGGGAATCGGCCAAGGCAGACGGTCGTCCCTGGCGATACGACGGGATCTGGCGGGACCGAGACCCATCGGAAGCGCCTGTCGGCATCAATCCCGTAATCCGCATCAAGGCACCGCAGGATGGGGAAACCATAATCCGTGACAAGGTCCAGGGTACTGTTCGCGTAGCTAACGATACGCTGGATGACATGGTTTTGCTGCGCAGTGACGGTACACCGACATACATGCTCGCAGTTGTTGTGGATGATCACGATATGGGTGTGACCCATGTGATCCGCGGCGATGATCACCTTACAAATGCCTTTCGGCAGTATCAATTGTATGTCGCATTGGACTGGGACGTCCCTGAGTTTGCTCATATACCGCTGATTCACGGGCCAGACGGGGCCAAAATGTCGAAACGGCACGGGGCACTGGGCGTTGATGCCTATCGTGACCAGGGATACCTGCCGGCCGCAATGCGAAATTATCTGTTGCGTCTTGGCTGGGCACATGGTGACGAAGAAATCATTTCCACCGAGCAGGCCATCGAGTGGTTTGATCTGGATAATGTCGGGCGGGCTGCATCCCGTTTTGATTTTGCAAAATTGTCCAATCTTAACGGGCATTATCTTCGGTCGGGCGACAATGAGATGCTGGTCGCGGAAATTACACCTATGTTGGAAGAACGCCGCCACGAAGCCCTGAGCGAGGGTGAAAAATCCATGCTTGTGCGTGCCATGTCGGGATTAAAGGAACGGGCCAAGAATGTTCTGGAACTCGCTGAATCTGCGTATTTTTATATAGCCAGAAGGCCGCTGGTGTTCACGGACAAAGCGCGTAGTCAACTCGATAATGAAGCGATAGTCCATTTGCGGACTCTGGTTGCGGCATTCGGTCAAATGATGACTTGGGAAGCGGATGTACTGGAGGCGCATGTGCGAACATACGTGGATGAGTCTGATCCACCAATCAAACTGGGGAAAGTGGCACAACCGCTTCGCGCAGCCCTGTCCGGCACGACAGTTTCTCCCCCAATCTTTGATGTAATGGTTATACTGGGGCAACAGGAAACCCTTGCCCGGATCAACGATGCGATCTCGGCTGCAAATTCCTGAAACCCGCACGGTTCGCATGAACGGGCAATTGGATGAGGAGACATGACAATGAGCAATGATAACAACGGAAGCGGTACCGGCTTTACACTGAACGATAACCGGTCTGGAAAATCCTACGACTTGCCAGTCATGCAAGGGTCAACAGGCCCGGACGTCATCGATGTTCGTACGCTGTACGCGGAAACCGATTGTTTCACATATGATCCAGGGTTTACGTCAACGGGCAGTTGCCAGTCCAAAATCACCTATATCGACGGTGATAACGGTGTTCTGCTCTATCGCGGATACCCCATCGATGCCCTGGCGGAACAGTCGGATCATATGGAAACGTCTTACCTTCTTTTGTACGGCGAATTGCCAACAAAGGAGCAAAAGCAAAAATTCGAACACGATATTACCTATCACACCATGCTCCATGAGCAGATTAACTACTTCTATCGCGGCTTTCGCCGCGACGCCCACCCCATGGCCGTTATGTGCGGCGTCGTTGGTGCGTTGTCAGCGTTCTATCATGACAGCACGGATATCACTGATCCCAAGCATCGCATTGTCGCGTCATACCGCCTGATTGCCAAAATGCCGACGATTGCGGCTATGGCCTACAAGTTCCACGTTGGTCAGCCGTTTATGTATCCGAGAAATGATCTGCGGTATGCCGAGAATTTTCTCTACATGATGTTTGGGACACCTTGCGAAACCTACCGAGTTGACCCCATTGTGGCGCGAGCCATGGACCGCATCCTGATCCTTCACGCAGATCATGAACAGAATGCATCGACTTCAACAGTACGCTTGGCTGGTTCTTCAGGTGCCAATCCGTTTGCCTGTATTTCTGCGGGGATCGCGTCCCTGTGGGGGCCTGCACACGGCGGTGCCAATGAAGCCGTGCTCAACATGCTTGAAGAAATTGGCACGCCCGAACGGATTCCGGAATTCATCGAAAAAGCGAAGGACAAGAGCGATCCTTTCCGACTTATGGGTTTCGGCCACCGGGTTTATAAGAACTTTGATCCCCGAGCACAGGTTATGCGCCGCACATGTCATGAAGTACTGGATTCACTGGGTGTTCGTGACGAGCCGCTACTGGAAATCGCCATGGAACTGGAACGCATCGCGCTTGAGGATGACTACTTCATCGAAAAGAAGCTCTATCCAAATGTTGATTTCTACTCAGGTATTATTTTCCGGGCCATCGGTATTCCGACAAGTATGTTCACGGTGCTATTCGCTGTTGCACGTACCGTCGGCTGGGTTGCCCAATGGAATGAAATGATTGAGGATCCCTCGCAAAAAATTGGCCGTCCCCGCCAACTGTATACCGGTGATACTCTTCGGGACTTTGTGCCCCTGCACAAACGCAAGTAGAGGTGCGCGACAATCAGGAAATCTCGAAAACCGAAGGGGCTACCTGCATCCACGCGGGTTTAAGCGCGGCAATTCGTGTGTACGCTGGACAGCGCTCATGATGGGTTCCAGGTAAATATCCTGTGCTCATGAGCATTTCGTTGACGATTTCTCCGCCGGTGAACCGAAATGTCTTCTTGAACAGTTTCGTCCAGGCCTGACGGTTCATGGGATGATGTTGATCCAGCCACCCTTTGAACCCGCCATCAGGTTGCATGGCCAGAATGGTTTGGGCATTGCTGATTATGGATTCGACTTTGAGGCGGTTGCGGATGATGTCCGGGTTCTTCAGCAAACGCTCAACGTCACGCTGTTTGAAGTGCGCAACTGTGTCCAAATCGAAACCTTTGAATGCCGAGAATATTCCGGCGCGCTTTTTTAGGACGATCTCCCATGACAGGCCTGCCTGAGATATTTCGAGGGCCAGACGTTCGAGCAAGACGTTTTCACTGGTGACTGGAAAGCCGTACTCGGTATCATGATAACTGGCGTGGATGGGGTTGCCGATGGCAAATTCACAATAGCTGCTCACGTCAATCACTCCGGTCGGAAGCTGATGTAGTCACCCACATAAACAAAGTAAAAGACCGCGAATGCCACCATGGAAATGGCTGTCGTCAACAGTATTTTCATGCCAATCATTGGTTTGGCGGGCGCTCCGGCGTCCTGCCCGTCCTCAATGTCTTTCGCTTCGATCTTTTGTTTTGCTCCGAGCGGCAGGACCATGAACAGGACCAGCCACCAGATAATGACATAAATGGCTACTGAGGTAGATGCTGACATGAGGGGTTACGCCTGTTCCAGTTCAACGAGTGTTCCGCACATGTCCTTGGGGTGCAAAAACAGCACGGGTTTGCCGTGGGCTCCGGTTTTGGGTTTACCATCACCCAGGACGCGTGCGCCTTCACCGACAAGTCGATCTCTGGCTGCCAGAATATCATCCACTTCGTAACACACATGATGCATGCCGCCCGACGGATTTTTGTCCAGGAATGCAGAGATCGGTGAGTTATCGCCAAGAGGATGCAATAACTCGATTTTTGTGTTGGGCAATTCCACAAATACCACGGATACACCGTGATCCGGTTCATCCATGATGTCTGATACGGACGCACCCAACATATCTCGATACGTTGAGACAGCGGAATCCAGGTCCGGCACGGCGATGGCAACGTGATTTAGGCGACCAATCATAAAACTAGCTCTCTATCCTGTATTCTGTCATTTGCCGGTGGTTAGACCCGGACCAGGTGAATGACGGTTATTGGATTTTTGTCCAGTACACTGCGGAACAAACGCCGGAGTGCGATGCGTATTGCTTCTTCTGCAGATGCGTCCACTTGTCGGATTTTTGCGGGCATGGTGTCAATACAATCCTCGATGGCCGCCAAAGCCGATTCTTCAAGGTCATACTCACCCACTTCAAGCAATCCTGACGCCGAGATCTGCGGCTCGTCATACAAGGCACCATCTGCATCAAGCACGACTGTAGCGACAACAAATCCATTAAACAGGGCTTGTCTGCGTTTTCGTATCAGTTCACCGTCAAGTGGAACCAGCCTGTTTCCTTCCAGCGCCAGTCGTCCGGACGTAACCTGATCGATAATGCCGACATTGCCCGGCGTTAACGAAACCATGGACCCGTTTTTTGTAACTACAGCCTGTGGAACCTGACATTCACGTGCGAGGTTGGCGTGCTCTATCATGTGGCGGGTTTCGCCATGGACAGGTACGGCAATCTGCGGGCGCGCCAGTTGATACATTTCGGTCAATTCGTCGCGGGCCGGATGACCGGACACATGAACAAAGGCATCCTCCCACGTGACAATGCGGATGTTTCGTGATGCCAACTGATTTTGCAATTGCGATATAGAAACTTCATTGCCGGGAATAACCCGGGATGAGAAGATGACGGTGTCACCATCTTCCATGGATACACGCGGATGGTCACCTGATGCAATCCTGGATAACGCGGCTCGAGGCTCGCCCTGGGACCCGGTACAAATCAGCAGGGCTTTTTCCCGTGGAATGTATGTGGCGTCGCCTTCGTCCACAAAAACAAGGTCCTCGGGCAAATATCCAGTCTCTTTGGCGGCATCAACCATGCGATAAAGAGATCTCCCCGCCAGAATCACATCTCGGTCATTTTCCATTGCTGCTTCGGCGACCGTATGCAGTCGGGCAATGTTAGAGGCAAAGCAGGCGACGGCGACACGACCACTACATCCGGCGATAACTTGGGAGAGAGAAGCTTTAAGCTCACCCTCCGAACCCGAACTACCTGGCGAAAAGACATTCGTCGAATCGCACACCATGGCCAGTATACCATGATCGCCAAGTTCACGTAGTCTGGAGGAATCCGCAGCGTCACCAACCACAGGATCAGGGTCGAACTTCCAGTCACCGGTGTGCAAAACCGTACCATGTTCTGTGCGGATCGCGATGGCGTTGGGCTCGGGGATGGAATGCGTCAAAGTAATCAATTCCAGATCAAATGGCCCAAGGGTAAAACTGGATCCAAGCGGAACCTCGATAATAGGAACATCATCGGCCCATTCGACTTCGCGAAGCTTTCGGCGCAGCACGGCGGCCGTGAATGGCGTTGCGTACACAGGACAGGAAAGTCTTGGCCAGAGATACTGGACGGCACCCAGGTGGTCTTCGTGGGCATGGGTCAACACAATGCCGTGCAGGGATTCGATGTGTTCTTCGATGAATGCAGTGTCGGGCATCATCACATCAACGCCGGGCATGGACGGGTCCGCGAAAGTCACCCCGAGATCGATCATGATCCACTGGGCATCATCGGGCGAACCGTACCCATACAGGTTCAGATTCATACCGATCTCGCCGGCACCGCCCAGCGGTAAAAACAGAAGTTGTTCGGTTGCAGGTGTATTCAAGATGTTGCTCCGCCCGATACGTTGCGTCGGTGGATTTCCAGTAATCCCTTCATCGTTAAATCCGCATCAATGGCGTCAAAGATGTCGGTTGCGTCTGCAAACAACGGCGCAAGTCCACCGGTCGCAACAACTCTTATGTCAGGTCGTTCGTGTTCTTTCCGGATACGTTCGACAAGTCCCTCTATCAATCCGGTATATCCCCAGTACACGCCGGATTTCATGGCTTCCACCGTACTTTTGCCAACCACATTAGTGGGGCGTTGCACCGCAATGCGCGGTAGCTTGGCCGCGGCCAAATGGAGTGCCTCAACACTGAGGTTGATGCCGGGCGCGATGATGCCGCCGACATAACTGCCCGCTTCGTCGATGACATCGAACGTGGTTGCCGTGCCGAAATCCACGATTACTAAAGGCCCACCATAGAACACATGACCAGCCACGGCATTGACCAGTCGATCAGCACCTGCTTCCTCGGGGCGGTCGATGAGGACGTCAATACCCAGATCAACGTGATCTTCACCTATCACCGAAGGGTCGCATGCGAAATAGGTTCGACACAGGACCTTGATTTCGAATAGCGCCTGCGGCACGACTATGGCGACGATTGAGTCAGTAATGTCAGCTGGTGCGAGGCCTTTCAGCGCCATCAGGTGGGTCAACCAGACGGCATATTCATCTGCCGTGCGGGCCTGGTCTGTCGCGATCCGCCATTGTCCTACAACGATTTCACCGTCGGCGATGGCGAATTTGACGTTGGTGTTGTTGACATTAATGGCAAGTAGCATGAAAAATTCCTGACTATGACAGGTTGGGGAAAAACACTTCCCCGGCCGATATATGTTGATCCCCGGTATCTTTTCGCAAAATCAATGCACCATTGTGATCAATGCCGGCAAAGATACCGGAAAGTTCCTTTTTATCCAGCCGAACAATGATCTCCTCACCAATTCCCCGGGCTTTTCCTATCCAATGTTCCCGGATGGCGGAAAACCCCTCCGCAAGCCACATCTGATACCAGTACTCATATGCCGTCATCAGTCGCATGAGCGCGTCTGCGACCGTTACCGGTCTGTCGCGTTCATTGTTAAGGGATGTCGCCGCATATGGCGTATTTTCGGGGAAACTTCTGATGTTCACACCAATGCCAACTACCAGCCAATGGACGTTTCCATCAGTTGTAGACGATGACTCCAGGAGGATACCTGATGCCTTTTTGCCATTGATGAGCAGATCATTGGGCCATTTTGTTTCTATGGCGCACATTTCGGGACAGTAGAACCTCATGAGGTCGTAAACTGCCAGCGCTGCCACATATCCGGTTTGTGCGGCGTGAGAGATCGGGCATTTCGGCCGCACGAGAATCGAACAGTAAAGATTTCCCTGTGGGGATACCCATGTACGTCCTCGCCTGCCGCGCCCACCGGTTTGCTCATGAGCCCAAATGACGATGTTATTGGTTTCACCTGCAGGCACTGTACTGGCATGCCGAACAGCTTCAGCATTTGTACTGTCAATACTATCCAACGGAATGAGGGTGTAGTTATCCGGCAGTCCCGGCGTATCAGAGTCTGTCATCCACCGAAGAGAGCCGCAGCCGCAGCGGCGGCAGGGTTTAGCAGTGGCGCGGGATACAGGATAAAGAACAGCATCAATGCCGCACACAACGTTACCACATATGCGATTGACCGAGGAATCGGTTTGTCGAACTGATCGCCTGCATCATCGAAATAGACGACGCGAATGATCCTCAGGTAATAGACGGCACCAACTACACTGGACAACACACCGATAATAGCAAGCGTATACAACTCGGCCTCAATGGCGGCCACGAAGATATACAGTTTTCCAAAGAATCCAGCCAATGGTGGAATGCCAGCCATAGAAAACATGAACACCGTCAGGGCCATTGCCAGCAAAGGTTGGCTTTTCGAGAGTCCGGCCAGGTCCGAAATGTCCTCAACCATGATGTCGCCGCGCCGCATGCACAGGATGCATGCAAACGTACCCACATTCATGAACAGGTAAATTCCCAGATAAACCATCACACCATAGACACCGCTTTCTGTGCCTACAGCCAAGCCGATGAGAGCATAGCCAATGTGACCAATGGAACTGTACGCCATCAGGCGTTTGATGTTGGTCTGGTTGATGGCTGCAAATGCGCCCAAAACCATGGAAGCGATGGATACGAACACAATAATCTGCTGCCACTGATCGACCAGATCGCCAAACGGGCCTGTCATGACACGAAGGAACAGGGCCAGCCCCGCTATTTTGGGTGCGACGGCGAAGAACGCCGTCACAGGGGTTGGTGCGCCTTCATACACATCAGGCGTCCACATGTGGAACGGCACCGCAGAGACCTTGAATGCCAATCCAGCCAGAATGAAGACAATGCCGATTATGACACCCAACGAAGGTGCATGATCGCCCGAGTGCGCAAAAATTTCGCTTAGAACAGTGAAATTGGTTGTGCCGCTGAAGCCGTAGATCAGGGAACTGCCGTAAAGCAGCATGCCTGACGCCAGCGCGCCAAGAACAAAGTACTTGAGGCCGGCTTCCGTTGAGCGTTGCTCGTCTCGCCGAAACGCGGCAACCACATACAGCGACAGGCTCTGCATTTCCAAGCCCACGTAAAGTGAGATCAGATCATTGGCCGAGACCATCATCAACATACCCAGGCATGCAAATACGCACAGAATGCCGTACTCAAACCGTGCCATATTGTGTAGTTCGAGATACTGTCGGGAGATAAATAACGTCAGTGCGGCACCCACCAGAATCAGTATTTTCACAAACACGGCAAACTGGTCAGTCACAAACATGTTGCCGAAGGTGGACAGCCGCTCGCCTGATACGGTGAGGACTAACAGACCTGCCAGGACCAGAGACAGGATGCTGAGGTTCAACACGTGACGGCTGATCCGTATAGCGCCATCTTCCGTATCAGACTTCAGGAACACGCCCAGCATGAGCAAAACCATAATTGCAACAGCAAGGAACAATTCTGGAAGAGCCGGTACTAAATTTGGCATCTCGCTCAACGGCATTACAAACCTCTACTCAGTCGCGATCACACCGCCCTACTGGACAGCAACGGTCAACAGATTGGCGGCGGCCTGCGCGGCTTCCACCTGTACAATTAAATTCTGCACAGATACGTGCATAAAATCGAGAAACGAGGATGGATAAACACCCATCCAGATGGTGATGATGGCAAGTGGCGCGAAGATCGCCATCTCGCGCGGTGACATGTCGGCGATCTGCATCAGGTTTTCCTTGGTCAGTTGACCAAAGATGATGCGGCGATACAGATACAACATATAGGCCGCACCCAGAATCACACCCAGTGCGGTAAATGCGGCGACCCAGGTGTTGACCTGGAAGATACCCAGCAATACCAGAATTTCACCGACGAACCCACCGGTGCCGGGCAGACCAACGGAAGCCAGCATGAACAACATAAACGTCAGCGCATAGACGGGCATGCGTTCAACAAGCCCGCCATATACAGCTATTTCGCGGGAGTGAATACGGTCGTAGACAACACCGACGATCAGGAACAAGGCAGCCGATACCACGCCATGGCTGAGCATCTGATAGATCGCACCCTCAATTCCCTGCACTGTCAATGTGAACGTACCAACGGTGACAAAGCCCATATGGGCCACCGAAGAATATGCGATCAGCTTCTTCATGTCCTCCTGGGCCAGAGCGACCAGCGACGTATACACAACAGCGATGATACTGAGGGCAAAGATCAGTGGTGCAAAATCAACGGTCGCCAGCGGGAACATGGGCAGAGAAAATCGCAGAAACCCGTAGCCGCCAAATTTTAATAAGACGCCAGCCAGTATGACAGAGCCGGCTGTCGGTGCCTCCACGTGTGCATCCGGTAACCATGTATGGACCGGCCACATGGGAACCTTGACTGCAAACGAGGCGAAAAATGCCAACCACAACCAGGGCTGCATGGTGGCCGGGAATGTATGTGTCAGCAGGGTTGGAATGTCCGAGGTGCCAGCGTCATGATACATGGCGATGACAGCAACCAGCATTAAGACTGATCCCAGCAACGTATACAGAAACAGCTTGTAGGCGGCATAGACCCGGCGCGGACCGCCCCATACCCCGATAATCAGGAACATGGGAATAAGAACGGCCTCAAAGAACACATAGAAGACAACCAGGTCCAGCGCGCTGAACATGCCGATCATCATGGTTTCCAGAATCAGAAAGGAAATCATGTATTCCTTCACGCGGTCCTTGATCGTGTTCCAACTGGCCAGAATACACAGTGGCGTTAACAACGTTGTCAGGATCACAAACAGAACAGAAATGCCGTCAACGCCCACGTGGTAGGCGATATCAAGTCCGGTCATCCATTCATAGCGCTCTACGAACTGGAAATCGGCTGTTGTGCCGTCAAATTCGCCCCACAGGAACAAGGATAGAAGAAAAACGGAGCCAGACGTCCACAGGGCTACCCAGCGCGCGTTACGGGCAACAATGTCTTCGTCTCCGCGGATCATGAAAATGATCCCGGCTCCAACCATAGGGATGGCGATCAGGAGTGAGAGTAGTGGCCAACTAAGCATGAACGATCACCCCGCACTCGAAAACAGATACCAGGTGATGAGCGCAACAACGCCAATCATCATCCCGAAGGCATAATGATAAAGATAACCGGTTTGAATGGCAGACGCGCGACGCGCCAGTTGACGAACAGCCGACGCAATACCATCCGGCCCAATGCCATCAATCAATGTACCATCACCCACTTTCCAGAGGTTCCGTCCCAGATAAAAACATGGACGGACGAATATCCGGTCGTAAAGTTCATCTACATACCATTTGTTGAATGACATCAAATAAATGGGGCGGAATCTCTCGGCCAGTCGTGCCGGCAATTCCGGTTTTCTAATATACATCACGTAAGCCAGCGCAATACCACCTACACCAACAACCAACGGCGATAGTTTGACCCAGGTTGGAACGTGATGGGCATTTTCCAGCGCTGGATGGTTTTCGAGAATGAGAATGGCGTTCCCCCAGAATTGC
>JAJFID010000180.1 GCA_021775325.1 Rhodospirillales bacterium | reverse complement strand
AGATCTCCAAGACTAAGCTTGCCATACTCAATCTCGTACAGGTCTGTTCTGTAACCCAACGCTTCAGTCCCCCACAGATGGGGCAAGTGATAAAGACCATAGTTCCAGGTCCAGTCGCGTTCGGACGCCTGAAGAAACCTGGGTTCAAGGTTTTCGATCGGTAACAATTCCGGTTGCCATGCCTGCAATAGGTCAAGGCTTCGCCACTGTTCAGCCCGCATCATTGTCGGCGTTACCAAATCAAAGCCACGCCCCCGTGTGGAACGGAGTTTATTGATTAGCTGCTCATTGGAAGCCATTTCTGTAATACGAAGCTTAATACCAGTCGATTTCTCAAATTTATCGATAAAGGGCTGAGGGAAATAACCGGTCCAGATGAAAACGCGGCATTCACCTGAAGACGAGAGTGCGTCTTTGACATACCATGGCCCAGCCGCCGCCGCCCCAATACCTACGGCAGATTTTCGCAGGAAAGATCGGCGAGAGAATTTTTGCGCAGCCTTTATCGTTTCGGCTGCCGATTTCTGGACTGGCGAACGATACGTCACAAGGGCTCTATAAATACTGTCATGGTTTCATGGGTACCGGCAATTTGATCGCCTGAGGATCAAATACTGCAATTAGTGTAGAACCTCATTGTGATGAAAACATGGCAGTATTTCAAGGTCTAAGTCATTGATTCCCGAGTTGAAATAGGAATTAATATTGTTTGGTGATTAAAACTCGACGCCTCATTAAAACCTGTCCGCACGATAGGCGGAAAGACTTCGGTTCGGTCTTCTGCCAGCGACGAGCTCGGTGATCAGATTTGCCGTAGCAGGCGCGCCGGTTAGACCAAGGTGCTGATGCCCAAACGCATAAAAAACGTTACTTACGTGGGTCGCCGGACCGATAACCGGAATACTGTCAGGTAATGTGGGACGTCGTCCCATCCAGACCGAGTAGTCGGTGACATTCAAAGCTGGAACCATACGTTTTGCGAGTCTCAGCAAGACCTGCGCACGGCGATGATTTTCAGGCGCATCGAGACTAGCCAGTTCGACCGTTCCTGCACATCTTAGCCCATGCTCCATAGGCGTGATCCAGGCTTTTACATCGTTGTCCATAATCGGCATGGATGGAAGCAAACCAGGCTCATTTATCATGACGTGATAGCCACGTTCGGTTTCCAGAGGAACCTTGTCGCCAAATTTAGCGCACAGATGATGTGAGTATGCTCCCGCAGCAATCACCAGTTTGTCCAAAGGACGGTTACCCTTTCCAGTCACCAAGGTCTTTGGCCCTTCGGAGCCCATTTCCACATCAAGGACATCGTCCACGTCGATCTCGGCACCCAGTGATCCTGCATATGTGGCCAGCGCATCCACCAGTCGCTTGGGGTTTACGATGTGGGCGTAGTCTCTAACCAGATAAGCCCACTTGTAGTCAGATGACAATGCGGGCTCTTGGTCCCTGATGTCTGTGTGATCCAGCGCCATGAAATCGAATCCGCGCTCGCGGCGACGTTGAAACCCCGCCCCGGCCAGTTCGAACTGCTGCTTGTTTTTGTAGACATACAAACCTCCACAGCGAGACACCAATTCGGGAACCCCGGCTTCCGCCGTAAGTTGTGAATACAATTCCAGGCTGGGTGCCATAAGAGGGAACAGGGCCTCACACGCGGCATTGAAATCACCAAACATACCTGCACGTGCATACTGAGCCAGCCACGGAATAAGGCGAGGCAAGTGACGCCACTGAATAAACAACGGGCTGTCTGGGTTTAGTAACCACCCCGGAACCTTCAGCAAGGTATCGGGACCCGCCAACGGCTCAAACGCTGATGTGGCTAAAACACCGGCATTGCCAAATGAACAGCCTTCACCCGGAGGCAGCCGATCAATCACCGTAACGTCGTAACCCGCCTTGCGCAGGGAAACAGCACAATTGATTCCAATTATACCAGCGCCGATAATCGTTACGTGGGACATTTTGCTGCTCTGTAATCAAGATAGATGGTCGATGCAATAAACGCTGGTCAGGCTGTTTGCGCAACCTCACAGTTGGACTCAAACTGATTCTAACGTATCGCTGACACGTCCACAAAGATCGTCACAGACAGACTTATCGTGTGCTAACGAGAGATAGAGTTTCGTTCCCATGGGATTGAGGAATACGCCCCGGGAGAAAAGACCCAACATCATCCGTCGCCCCTTTTCACTATCGCCCTTTTTTGTCGAGCGATAATCGAATACAGGGTCACTGGAAAATACGATCTGTGCCAAAGGACCATCACCAATTACCTGCGCTGTCAGTTGGTGATCCCGAAGCACATCACGAAGGCCATCCCGCAGATAGTCGCCCAGGTCATGCAGATATTCATAGGTGCCTTCCTGTCGGAACACCGACAGGGTCGCGGCTGCGGCGGCGGTAGAAACAGGGTTTCCGCCCAGAGTGGAAGCCATCCACACATAATCGCTGCCGCCAATCCTATGCTCATTGACCATTTCCATGATATCCTGCCGACCACCAAAAACACCAATCGGGTAACCACCGCCCAATGCCTTGCCATAGGCAACCATATCTGGAATGACATCGTAGTATTCCTGAGCACCACCGTAGGCCAACCGAAATCCGGTCACGACTTCGTCAAATATGAGAAGAATCCCGTTAATATCGCACACGCGGCGCAGACCATCGAGAAACCCAGGCTTTGGCGGCGTACATCGTTGCAATGGTTCGATCAAAACGGCCGCGATGGTGTCGGCATGTTCAGATATTATTTCCGTCACCCGTTCCAGGTCATTGTACGGTGCCACCAGTAAACTTTCCGGCGCAAACGGTGTTCCGGCACTGGTCAGTTCGGGGGCCGGAAAAGGAACCAGACCAGTAGCAAACAGACTGGTTATGCCTGCCTCATTGGCCCCATGATAGGCACCTTCAAATTTCAGTATCTTGCTCTTGCCAGTAAATCCGCGCGCTATTCGCTGGCAGTACATGGTCGCTTCTGTACCGGATGCACAAAACCGCAATCGACGCGCAGCCGGGCTAACCCGCTGGATTTCTGTGGCAAGATCCAAAACGTGCTGGTTCAAGTAGGCGAAATTGGACCCGAGCGGGGCTTGCCTGACAACTGCGTCCACGACTTCTGGTCTGGCGTGTCCTACGAGGCAGGATCCCCAGCCCATTGAAAAATCCAGATACTCCTTGTTATCTCTGTCCCACAGTCGACAACCTTTACCTCTTGCCATCACCGGTATCATGTCATCGGGCAAGGCGAATTCACCGTTGGAAATTCCAGCGGTAAAAACTGACCTCGGATCGTTCATATCAGATTGGGTTTTGAGCATTAGCTGTCTCGACCCCCGCCTGTTTTGGCATGAATAATCATTTTTTAACAATCACGACGTTGTAAATCAAATTAATATCATTACTATTATATATAAGTTTTAGTATCACATAGAGACATCATAAATTGGCAACCTATAGTCAACTCCGTGCATTCGATGCCGTTGCCCAAACCCTGAGTTTTTCGCGCGCGGCAGAACGTCTCAACATTTCACAGCCGGGTGTCACCCTGCAGGTACGGGAATTGGAGCGAGCGCACGGCGTGGTTTTGTTTTTTCGCAAACCGCTCGGTGTTGAATTGACGAATGATGGTTTGGCGCTGTTTTCGCTTACCCGTGAAATGCTGGAGGTCGAAAACAAAATTCATGAACTTTTCAGTAACCGCAACAAGTTGGAAACAGGCCTGTTACGCATCGGGGCAGATGGTCCGCATATTGCCCTTGATTTGATTGCACGGTTTCAGACCGCGTATCCGGGTGTCCAAGTCAAAATCAACATGGGCAATTGGGAAAGCACCTGGCAAGCTTTGAAAGATCAGCGAATTGATGCCGCCGTCATTGCAAACCCACCCGACGATGATCAAATTGACAGCATCGGGATAACTGTACAGGACATGGTGGTACTGCTTCCACCCGGCCACCATCTGGAGGGTCGGCAGTTGCTCAATCTCGCGGATTTAACCGAGACGCCAATTGTGATGCGAGAAACGGGATCCAACACCCGCCGCATACTGGAACGTCGGCTCAACGAGCATAGTATTGACCTGCAAATCGTTATGGAACTGGATACACGGGAATCTATGCGAGAGGCGGTCGCTAACGGACTTGGTGCCGGATTTCTATTTAGTGGTGAATTGGGTGGTGACCAGCGATGCATGGCCATACCCATTCAGGAACTAAAAGGATGCAATCGGGATACACTCGTTTGTCTTAAGCGATTTTCCCGCCGGACAAGTATTGCCGCTTTATGGGAACTCGCAGCATCAAAATGATTTGACGCTATGAAGTATTTCTTTCTCTGTTGAGTGCTTATCGGCATGTCTATGATGTGTTGAATCGTCGTCAAATTGGAGTCGTTTCCCCAGTATGCGCAATATCCACGTCCCCGTGTGGCTGCACGCCTTCAACCGTCCAACCACACCGACGTTTGTGACTCTCTTCACGATTGAGCATCTTTCCCGCGCCATGCTCGTTACCGTGATCCCATTGACGGCCTACTCGCATCTGGGTGACGCGCAATTGATAAGCCTGCTCTATCTCGGTGTGGGTCTGAGCGGCTTAATGGCATCACTTGCTGTGCCTTGGCTGGTCAACAAGATCACACGCCGTGGCGTTCTCACTCTGGGCACCATATGCGTTGCGCTAGCCATGGTTCTGTTTTCTGTTGGCGATCTGAATCTATTTGTTGCCGGCATGTTGTTACACCTGTTCGGCGGTGCATGCCTTGAAATCGCCATCAGCCTTTTCATGATGGACCATGTTCCAAGACAGGAACTCGGCAAGTTTGAACCCGTGCGTATGTTCTATTCCGGTGCGGCCTGGACACTGGGACCGTGGTTTGGGGTGTTCCTGCGCAACGAGGTTTCGTCTTGGATGCCTTTCGTCCTCTGCGGCACCTTTTCGATGATTCTGCTGGGGTATTTTTGGTATTTGCGGCTGACGGAAAATCCCGCCGTTTCAACAAAGAGAAAGCCTGTAACAAATCCCATTAAGTACGTCCTCCGCTTTTACTCCCAACCCCGTCTCGCTCTTGCGTGGGTTCTGGCAGTCGGTCGGTCTGGCTGGTGGGGTATGTTCTTTATCTACACACCAATTTACGTGGTCAGTGCAGGACTGGGGGAAAACATTGCCGGTGCATTGACATCCGTGGCAACGATGTTTGTCATGGGCACGCCGCTAATGTTGCCCTTCTGTCGGCGGTTCGGTTTCCGACCTGCATTGATGATTGGATACACGGGCGTTGGCGTACTAACCATACTTTCGTCATTCTACTTCCATATTCCCTGGGTTGGTGTCACACTGCTTGCTGGGGCAGCACTGTTTTCGTTACCGATTGATACGGTCGGGAATACAGCGTTCCTTCGTGCGGTCCATCCCTACGAGCGAGCGGAGATGACGACCGTATTTGCAAACTACAGATATACGTCACAATTGCTGTTTCCCGGTACATTTTCAGTGATTTTGCGTGCGTTTGATTTGCCCGCCGTATTTATGGCGGCGGGCGCGAGCATGATCGCTTTAGGTGTATTTGCGCGCTTCATTCCAAAACGACTGAAGTAGACAACCTACTGAACAACAAGAAAAATTCGTGCACTTGATGGTTAAATCTCGTTAGGGGCCGACGCGATTGACCGCTACGCTAACTCCTGACATCAACAAACCGGGTCTGCATTTGCCTCATATAAAATTCCCATTTCTGTTCGGTGCACTCAGTCGCCCGACCATGCCCGCGTTTTCCGTATTGTTCACGCTCGAGCCCCTGACGCGTTCAATTATCGTTACGGCTGTCCCTCTTATGGCATTAGAAAACTTTGGCACGGCACAGAACGTCAGCATATTTTATTTTGTACTTGGCGTATCCGGCGTCTGTATGAGTCTGGTTGTTCCGTGGATAATGAGCCGGGTTTATCGGCGTGGCACGTTCATCATTGGTGCAATCACCGGCGTTGCTGGAATGGCCCTGTTTGCCTATGGCGAAATCTGGTCGTTGTGTCTTGGTATGGCTGTTCATCTGTTTGCGGCATCATGTATCGATGTGTCACTAAATCTCTACATGATGGAGCACATACGTCGTCAGGATTTCGGACGATTCGAGCCAATCCGCATGTTTTTCATGGCGTTTTCATGGTGCGTGGGACCGTTTCTGGGTGTTTATCTCAGAAACTCCATTTCGCCCGAGGCGCCATTCATCGTTGGTGGTGCCATGATCATTACCTTGGCCGCCTATTTTCTCTACTTACGATTTACGGACCACCCTGCTGTGTCCGGTGCTCGTCCACCAGTAACAAATCCACTTACGTATCTTCCGCGCTTTTTTTCACAGCCCCGAATGCGATTGGTATATGTCCTGTCGTTCATGCGCAGTGGCTGGTGGACCATGTATTTCATCTATGTCCCCATTTACTGTGTAACAGCAGGTCTGGGCGAAAACCTAGGTGGTGCACTGGTGTCACTGGCAACCCTGTTTGTCATGACGGCGCCGTTGTGGCGGGGACCGGTAAGCCGTTACGGCATTCGAAACATCCTGTACATCGGCTACTTTGGCACCGGTGTTGCCACTATCCTACTGAGTACCTTTATGGACATTCAGAACGTAACAATCGGCCTGATCCTGCTGGCCGGGCTGTTTGCTGTACCTTGCGATGCGGTTGGCAATGCGCTGTTCTATCGAGCAGTACACCCCTACGAGCGCTCAGAGATGGCCACGGTCTTCGGAAGTTACCGGTCTGTATCAGGGCTGACTTTTCCTGGAATCTACTCAGGTGTTCTGGCCATTTTCCCTCTGCCCGCGGTGTTTGCCGTGACGGGCGCGGGCATGATTATCTCGGGCCTGATTGCGAGCTACATCCCAAAGCGCATGAACTGACGCATCATACCGACAGCACAATCTTGCCAATATGGGCGTTGGTCTCCATGAGTGCGTGGGCTGCTGCAGCCTGATCTAGCGGAAATGTTGCATGCATGACGGGGCCTACGGCACCGGATTCAATCAACGGCCAGACTTTATCGCGCAGGCTCTTTGCGATAGCAGCCTTGTATGGTATTGGCATAGCACGCAATGTAGATCCGGTCAGTGTCAGTCGCTTCAGCATGAGCGGCATCAGATTGAGTTCGGCGATTGAGCCGTTCAAAAATGCGATGTAACAAAGTCTGCCATCGGGTGCGAGCGCCTTGATGTTGCGCTGGACGTAATCACCACCAACCATGTCCAGAATCACATCGACGCCACTGCCGGTCGCGTCCTTGATCACGCCCACGAAGTCTTCATCGCGATAGTTGATTGCCCGTTCAGCGCCGAGGTCCATACACACCCTGCATTTCTCAACGGAGCCCGCTGTTGCAAAGACCCGAGACCCAAAGATATTCGCGAGCTGAATTGCGGTGGTGCCAATACCGGAAGAGCCACCATGAACCAAAAAGCTTTCGCCCGGCCGCAATGCGGAACGATCAAACACATTGTTCCAGACAGTAAAGAACGTCTCGGGTATTGCAGCCGCCTGCTCCATGTTCAGATTTCCAGGGACAGGGAGACATTGTGCCGCAGGTGCTACACAGTACTCCGCATAACCGCCACCGGTCACCAGCGCCGTAACCAAGTCACCTGTTGCCAGGTCTGTGACGTCACCATGTGCAGCAACGACGGCGCCCGCGACTTCCAGGCCGGGAATATCTGACGCGCCCGGTGGTGGCGGATAGGCCCCCTGACGTTGCAACACGTCGGGGCGATTCACACCCGCGGCATCAACTTTGATCAGCACTTCTCCACTGCCGGGCACCGGCACGGGACGGGATGTTGGTTTCAAAACATCTGGAGAACCGCCGCCATCTGTAATTTCGATGGCCGTCATTGCATCGGGTATGTGATTGGTCATCGGGGGATCCTTTGTGCTTCGCAGTATTAGTGCAGCATGAGGACGGGTAACTGGGTTTGTTCGGTTATCTCGTGGGTCGCCCCACCCAGAACCATCTCGCGGCGTCGGCTATGGGAATACGCCCCCATGATCAGCAAATCTGCCTGCACGGAGTTGGCTGAATCCAGTATACGCTTGCCAATGTTGTCTGAGCCGCTGAAGACATGCACCTCGCTACCAACGCCATGGCGACCCAACATTGTTTGTAAATCGACCGTACCTAGTCCAGTCGATTTACCCTCAGCATCGTTGGTTACAATACTCACAGTGGATGCTTCTTTCAGAAATGGCAGTGATGCTTTGGCAACTCGGGCAGCCTCGGCAGTCCCATTCCAGGCAAGGGCAATCCGCTCACCAATAATCTCAACTGGTTTGTCCGGACACATGAGCGTTCGTGTGCCCGTGCTCATAAGCGCAGCTTCGAGAGTGTTGTGGCCGAGATCAGCGTCCGGTTTTGGCACGACGATCAAATCAGCCAGGCGCCCGTGAACCCCGATGATGTCCGCCTGCTTGCCAGTGATTTCACGCCAGGAAACCGAATTCCCGGACCCGTCTGCGGTCGCCGTATCGACAAGTGTCAGTCCGGCTGTTTCACAGTACTCGTCAAACATCTGACGAATACGGTCCTCTTCCGTCTCGGCTTGTGCATTTGAGGCATCGAGAATGGTCTGCTTCATGGCTGCTGTCATCAACACACCATATGGCATCATGTCCTGGGGACGGGCGCGGGCATGGATTACGTCAATGTGGGCATCGAAAAGTCTGCCAACGGCACACGCATGATCCATCACGCCAGTACCTTTGCCGTCACCTCTGACAGGAACCATAATCGTCCGAATACTCATTGCAATATCCTTTCGTATGGTTGACCGCCAAGGCCCGTCGACGGTTAATTCTCTGAATTAGGGCGCGAATGTACAAACAGATATTCGCGCCCCATATTCAAATTCAGGCCAGGACTAGAACAGTCCTTCGATCTGCCCTTTCTTGTTCAGATAGATGCTGTTCGCAGATGGTACGCGTGGCAATCCAGGCATGGTCATAATATCGCCGGTAACTGCCACGATGAACTCTGCTCCAGCCGATAAACGCAATTCCCGCACCGGAACAATATGACCGGAAGGAGCACCTTTCGCGTCAGGGTCTGTTGAAAAACTGTACTGAGTCTTGGCGATGCAGATTGGGAACTTTCCGTATCCACCGGCTTCCAGTTCAGCGAACCTTGCAGCAATCTTGGCATCGAATGAAATGTCCTTAGCCCCGTAAAGCTTCTGGGCAATCGTACGGATTTTCTTTTCCAGCGACATGGCATCGGGATAGAGCGGTTTGAATTTGGACTTACCGCTGTCAGCCAGTTTAACCACGTGTTCGGCCAACTCCATGGTTCCTTCGCCACCATTCGCCCAATGGCTTGCAACGATGGCCTGTGCGCCCAGTTTTTTGGCCGTCTCCCGCACAGTTTTCAGTTCCTTGTTTGTGTCATTGATGAACTGGTTGATGGCAACAACAACCGGCACACCAAACGACTTCACATTCTTGATGTGCCGTGCAAGGTTCGAGCACCCCTTCTTGACGGCAGCAACGTTTTCCTTGCCCAGATCAGCCTTGGCCACGCCGCCATGCATCTTGAGCGCACGAACAGTCGCGACAATGACCGTTGCAGCAGGTTTCAGGCCAGCTTTGCGACACTTGATATCGAAAAACTTCTCCGCACCCAGATCAGCGCCGAACCCAGCCTCCGTCACGACATAGTCGCACAATTTCAGTGCGGTTTTTGTTGCAATAACGGAGTTACACCCGTGCGCGATGTTGGCAAAAGGGCCACCATGAATAAATGCCGGGTTATTTTCCAGGGTCTGAACCAGATTTGGCATCAGTGCGTCTTTAAGCAAAACGGCCATAGGGCCTGCAGCTTTAAGTTGTTTTGCCAGTACCGGCTTGCGGTCGCGTGTCTGGGCGACGACGATGTTTCCGAGACGTTCAGTCAGATCATTCAGATCCGTAGACAGGCAGAATATCGCCATAATTTCTGACGCTACCGTGATGTCGAAACCATCTTCGCGAGAAAACCCGTTACCGACACCACCCAGCGAATTGACGATACTGCGCAGGGCGCGGTCATTCATGTCAACAACACGGCGATAACTGACACGCCGTGTATCGATCTTCAGTTCGTTACCCCAGTAGATATGATTGTCAATCAACGCGGCCAGCAGATTGTGCGCGACACCAATTGCGTGAAAGTCACCTGTGAAATGGAGATTGATATCTTCCATAGGCACAACCTGCGCATAACCACCACCAGCGGCTCCACCCTTCATGCCGAAACATGGGCCGAGAGAAGGTTCACGCAAAGCGACCATGGCGTTTTTGCCGATCTTGTTCAGACCGTCTGTCAGTCCGACAGAAGTCGTGGTCTTACCTTCGCCGGCAGGCGTAGGTGTGATGGCGGTCACCAGAATTAATTTACCATCGCGCTTCTTTTTGAGACTCTCGATGAATTCAAATGACACTTTGGCTTTTGTTGGGCCGTACTGAAGAAGTGCGTCTTCGGGAATACCGACTCTCGCACCGATTTCAGCAATGGGTTTCATATTGGCTACACGTGCGATTTCGATATCACTCTTAGGCATACTGACCTCCCGTGAGGGGTAAACAGGTTAGACCGGACACAATCAGCCGGCTCATTGAAAATGGCAGGACATAACACAGTCAAAAATGGCCTGTTTCATGTTTATGCCCGACAATTCTTTCTCCATTTGCGCCGACTTTCCAGATTGCTGACGCAGGGCCGTCTTATTGCCCTAAAATATCGCCTTTGGAAACCCCGCCGTTCGAAGCGAATTCGCTGGCGGGAATTTTCCCGGCCCCAGCAGGCCGGACGCGTTTAACCAGCACCAACCCGCCGTTGGCGGCGACCGTGAACCCATCCGCGCTCAGCCCCATGATCTCACCAGGCGATCCACCAGCCTCCGGTAACCTGACGCAGTCAAATATTCCGATCTCTTCACCATTGATAGTGGACCATGCGCCAGGCTGAGGGTTCGTACCTCGTATCAGGTTGTAGACCTGATCGATCCCCTTGGCCCAGTCGATTTTTGCATCCGCTTTCTTGCACCAGGATTCATAGGTCGCGTTGCTCTCATCCTGTACAAGCTTTGGCGCCACACCATCACGAATCAAATCAACGGCCTCGCACATGGCGTCGATGCCAAGAGGGAATATTTTCTCGAAATAGACCGTGCCCAAAGTATCATCAGGACCGATATCAATTTCCTTCTGGAGTAGGATTTCGCCCTCATCCAGTCCATCATCAGGCCAGAATATCGAGAGCCCGGTCTTGGTCGCACCACCAATGATCGGCCAGTTGACGGAACTGGGTCCTCGGTGGAGTGGCAGAAGGGACGGATGGAAACAGATAGACCCGTGTGTTGGGATGTTTCGGGCTTCTTCCGGCACAAAAATAATGACAAACGACATGACACACAGGTCAGCATTCAATGCGCGCATTTCATCCAGGACACCCTGATCCTTGAAATTGTCAGGCTGGTAGATCGGCAACCCGCGTTCCAGAGCGAATTTCTTGACTGGATCAATTGGTTTTCCACCCTTGTCCGGCGCACAGTAAACAGCAACAACGTTTTCGCCACGATCTAAATATGCTTCCAGCGTCGCCTTGCCGAACGCCTGTTGCCCCATGAGTATGATACGCATCGTGACTCTCTCCAGCTCCTTAGGTCTAGCGGGATTTCAGATCGCGCTGTCGTCGCGCGCTGCGGCGATGTCCTCGGATGACAAGCCGATCTCAGACAGTATTTGTTCGGTGTGCTCACCAAGCAGAGGCGATCGAACAACGTCAGAGGGCGAATCAGATAGTTTAATCGGATTACCAACAGTCAGGTACTTGCCGCGCTCCGGGTGATCCACCTCGACAACCGTCCCGGTCTCTCGCAGGCTTGGGTCCTCGGCTATTTCTTTCATGCTCAGGATCGGGCCAACCGGGATGTTCAGCGGGTTGCAAATTTCCATGACCTCAAACTTGTCCTTGGTCATTGTCCACTCTTCGACAGTTTCAAAAATCTCGTCAAGACGTGGCAGCCGAACTTCCGGCGTGGCGTATTCCGGGTCCTCTTTCCACTCAGGCTTGCCAATCACATCGCAGACGTTTTTCCATACGGCTGCCTGGGTAATGAAATAAGTATAGGCGTTTGGATCGTTTTCCCATCCTTTGCACTTCAGAATGCGCCCAGGCTGGCCGCCACCGGAATCGTTGCCTGCACGTGGCGTCGCTTCACCGAATGGAATGCCCTGCCCGTGTTGTGAGTATTCCTTCAACGGCCCTGCCGCGAGGCGTTGCTGATCACGCAATTTGACGCGACACAGGTTCAGCACACCGTCCTGCATGGCACATTCAACACGTTGACCTTTGCCCGTGTGCGTGCGTTGAAAAAGTGCCGTCACAATGCCAAGGGCGAGATGCAAACCTGTGCCGGAGTCGCCGATCTGCGCCGCAGTCACCATTGGGACATCGCCCAGGTGCCCTGTCGTAGATGCAGAACCACCGGCGCACTGCGCAACATTTTCATAGACCTTGCAGTCCGCATAGGCACCCGGACCAAACCCCTTGACGGAGGCATAAATCATGCGCGGGTTTATTTCCTGGATTCGTTCCCAACTGAACCCCATGCGATCCAACGCGCCCGGCGCAAAGTTCTCCACCATCACATCGCAGTGCTCGATTAGTTTGGTAAAGATTTCGGCACCCTTCTCCGACTTTGGATTAAGCGTCACGCTGCGTTTGTTATGATTGAGCATGGTGAAGTACAAACTGTCCGCTCCAGGTACATCAACCAGTTGCTTCCGTGTTGCATCACCGACCCCGGGGCGCTCAACCTTGATGACGTCAGCACCAAACCAAGCCAGCAACTGTGTACAGGTTGGCCCTGATTGAACATGCGTCATGTCCAGTATCTTGACGCCAGAAAGTGCCTTTTCCATACTAACCTCGTATTACTTGTACATTGTCTGCGCTTTTGTACCGGGCGCGTATTCGTTGGGGTCCACCCATACATTGACAACTGCGGATTTGCCATCGGATTTCACTGCTTCGCGAGCCCGTTGCAAGGCCGGTCCTATCTCACCCGCCTCACGGACTTCCTCTCCGTATCCGCCAAGCATTTCGGCAAACTTGCTGAATGGTACATCACTGAGTTTGTTTCCCACATTACCGCGCTGCTCACCATACTTCGCAATCTGACCGTAACGGATCTGATTCATGTGTGAATTGTTCCCGACAATTGCCACATAGGGCGCGCCGAAACGATTGGCGGTCTCCATATCAAACGCCGTCATGCCGAACGATCCATCACCATACAGACAGACGACCTCTTTTTCGGGATGCGCGAGCCCTGCTGCCAGCGCAAAACCTGTGCCGACTCCCAGACTGCCGAGCGCGCCCGGGTCCATCCAGCTACCGGGCCCACGCGGCTCCACAGCCTGCGCCGAGATGGTAACGATGTCGCCACCGTCACCAATATAGATTGTATCCTCTGTCAGGTACTCGTTGATCTCGTAGGCGGGTCGATAGGGATGGATCGGGTTATCCTCAGACTTGAACATGGGTAACAACTTCTCATAGCGGGCAGATTCTTGCGCACGCAACTCGTCCATCCAGCCGGTCCGACTTGCAGCGCCATTATCTGTGCGCCCGGTCGTTGCATCCAGTACTGCACCCAGAATACTACCTGGGTCACCAACCAGACCCAGTGAGATATCCCGATTCTTGCCGACAGTGCGATAATCCTGGTCAATCTGTACCAACGCCGCATCTTCACTGATACGCTTGCCGTAACCCATACGAAAATCAAACGGCGTGCCGACAATGACAATGACATCTGCGTTACCAAATGCCGCACTCCGCGTGCGGTTGAAGTAGTGGCTGTCACCCGGCGACAAAAGACCGCGTGCAGCGCCATTGGTATACATGGGAACATTCAACGAGCGTGCCAGCGCAATGGCCTGCTCATGGCCACGGGACATCCATACCTGCGATCCGCACAGCATTGCTGGCCGTTCAGCGTTGATCAACATATCCGCCAGTTTTTCTATGTCCGACGGATCACCAATTGAATTGACCGAGGCCCGGTAATGCCCACTTTTCGGAATTACCGCGCTGTCCAAAGGAATTTCGCGATCCAGTACGTCACGGGGAATTTCCAGATAGGATGGACCATAAGCCCCATTAAACGCCTCGCGGGCTGCCATAGAAACCATGTCGGCGACCCGTTCGGTAGAACGAACACCAGCAGCGAACTTGGTAATTGGTGTCATCATATCAACGTGCGGCAAATCCTGCAGCGAACCCATTTTGTGTTGGGTAAGCGCGCCCTGCCCGCCAATATGGATGATGGGACTCTCAGAGCGGAATGCTGTCGCCACACCCGTTATCGCGTTGGTGCAGCCGGGTCCCGCCGTCGTCACCACGCACCCCAGTTTGCCGGTCTGGCGCGCATAACCATCGGCTGCATGCGCAGCTACCTGTTCATGACGAACATCGACGATTCGAATACCCTCATCCAGGCAGCCATCGTAGATATCGATGATATGACCACCACACAGAGTAAAAATCGTATCCACGCCTTCACTCTTCAACGCCTTGGCGACGAGTTGTCCACCGGAAATGACATCACCGGATTTATCTTTCTTTTGAAGGGTATCAACTGCCGTGTCGGCCATCACCAACGTCCTTTCCTCACGTTATGGACATTTCATACTTTGAATCGGAATTTTAAAATAACTATATGTTAAATAACATATTTTCCTCTGTGGTATACCATACGCCAATCCAATTCACCGTTCAAATCCTATTTCGGCCTACTCTCTGTAACTGCACAAACTTCCGGATTGTTTACTGACTGCTATTGCCGACCATACGGGCCCGCACGGCTTTTATTATCGGCAACAAAAGCAGGAAGATCGCAAATGCCATGAAGGTGCCGGAAATAGGCCGTGTAAAGAACGCTGTAATATCGCCATTTGAAATCAGCAGTGACTGGCGCAGGGATGGCTCAGCCAACGGCCCCAGGACAATCGCCAAAACGGCCGGTGCCAGAGGGTAATCCAGTTTCCGCATCAGATATCCAGCGACGCCAAACCCGAACATGAGCCAGACATCATGCATGCTCTGGGTCGGTGCAAAGCCACCGATAATGCAAAGTACAAAGATGCCGGGCGCCAGGATGGTGAATGGCATTTTCAGCATCCATAAAAACATCGGGATAAATCCAATGTTGATGACGGCCGCAAACAGATTGGCCGCATACAGACTGGCAATAAGCCCCCAGACAAATTCTTCCTGCTCAATAAACAGCATCGGTCCGGGCACCAGCCCCCAGATCACCATACCGCCCAGCAAGATGGCCGTGGTCGGCGATCCCGGAATTCCCAATGTCAGCATGGGAAGCATGGCACCGGTGGACGCTGCATTGTTGGCCGCTTCAGGGGCCACAACACCATCGACTTTACCTTTTCCGAATTCTTCCGGCGTCTTGGAATACGTCTTGGCAAAACCATAAGACATCAGGGATCCTGGCGTTGCACCGGCGGCTGGGAGAATGCCGACAAAAAATCCGACAAACGACGCCATGAGAGCAGTAACCCAGGTTCCGGAAACCTCTTTCAAATTCGAGACAATACGATCAACCGATATCTTGGCTTTCGACATTGATGGTTCACCACGAGTGGATTCGATCGTCCACAGCATCTCACCGATACCATATATCCCAATGGCTAAGACAAGAAAGTTAATACCATGCATGAATCCAATGATGTCGAAAAACACCAACCGGGGCTCGCCACTCATGATATCGAGCCCAACAGAACTGAGCACGAGGCCAATACAGATAGAGAACAATGTCTTGGGGATATCGTCGCCTGAAAGACCAACAAATGTAGCAAATGCCATCATCATCAACGCGAATAATTCATGATCGCCAAAAGCTAGTGCCCAGTCGGCTAGTGGTGGTGCGAACAGCGTAAAGAGAATAATCGAGATAGTTCCGCCAACAAATGACGCAACGGCTGCGGCTATCAGGGCCTTGTCCGCTTCCCCCTTGAGGGCAAGAGGGCGGCCATCGAATGTGGTCGCGACCGCCGTGGAGGCACCTGGTATGCCCAGCATGATCGAGCTGATAGCGCCTCCGTACATGGCTCCGTAGTAGATCGCAGCGAGGAAAATGATAGCCGAAGTTGGTGGCACCAGAAATGTCATCGGCAATAATATGGCAACGCCATTCACTGAGCCCAGGCCAGGCATAGCACCGATAAACAACCCGACAACGACCCCCACAACCATCAAACCCAGGTTCAAAGGCTCGAACGCAATGAAAAATCCATCAATCAGGTTTGCAAGAATTTCCATCTCAGTGGTGCCTTCTGTGCTCAGTTACCGTGGCAAGACATAAACAGGTAAATCCTGCCGAGTGTAAGTACCAGGTGATCAAAGGAACATATCGTAGAGCGGGTAAAACAACGGCTCTGTATATCCTTTGGGAAGTACAATTCTCAGCGCAATATCGAAGAAAAAGAACGTGACGATTGGTGTTCCAATGGAGATAGACAGCGTCAACGGCCACGTGTGTTTTCCCAAAAAACGCATGTAATAGATCATGAAAATGGGTATCGAGAAGTAGATCCCGATAAAATGAATTAATCCAAGCGCGATCCCGAGTGGTACCGCCACTTTAAGAAAAGAACTCAAAGCAAACTCGTCCATAAATGGCTGGTCGGATTGACTTGGCAGACTTATGCCACGCGACCAACGAACCAGTGACCAGACCGAGGTTCCCAGCATGATCCCCGCCAGCCAGAACGGCCACGCACCACCGCCCGGACCTTCATTTTCCACCCAGCCGACAGGAAGCTCGGCACTTTTCCACATGAGATATGCAGAGAAGGCCGCCATTAAAAGGATCATAACAAGTTCTGCCCTTTTCATGACGACGGCCCCTCTGCGCTATCCCTGGCTATCAACAATGGTGAAACGACGAACGGCTATTCGATCGCACCCATCTTCTGGAGCATGGCACGGTGAACGTCACGTTCATGCATCCAGTAGCTCATCAGAGCATCGCCCTGCAGGAGTTCGCCCTGAAGGCTCTTCTTTGTGCGATAAGACGCCCATTCCTCAGAAGCAAAGACCTGCGCGAACAGTTCCTGATAGTACGTTGCGGCTTCGGCGCTCATGCCGGGAGCACCAACAACGCTACGCTGCATGTAGTAGACGAACTCTTTACCGAGCTCACCAAACGTTGGCGCGTCGGGGAACATTGCAAGGCGATTATCCGTAAACGCAGCCAATGGCACAGTCGTACCTGCAGCATAAAAGCCTTCCTGTTCCGATGGATTGTTCACAGTCGAATCAGCATGATTACCTGCCAATTGTTTGGCCACCTTTCCGCCACCTTTGTAAGGGACGTACTTCATATCAAGGTCGTATGCGGCATTCAGGAAATCGGTTAACAGATTGTCTTCTGACAATTTGCCCGTACCCGCCATGATCCAGTCTCCGCCCTTGGCTTTAGCTGCCGCGACGAACTCCTCGACAGTCGTTATGCCGGAATCTTTGTTAACCCAAAGCAGGAACGTATCTTCTGCCATGCGGGCAATCGGCGTAAACGTCGATATATCGACACCAAGTTTTGGCTGGCGCATTGGGGTGGTGTAGAAACTGTTCAGCGTGACCATGATGGTATGGTCCGGGTCAGACGCATTGTTCAAATGAACCAGAGCTTCGGCACCAGAGCCGCCAGGCTTGTTGATCGGAGTCAACGGTTTGGACGACCAGCCATTCTTCTCAATGACGGTTTGCAGCAGGCGTGCCATTTTGTCAGCGCCACCGCCCTTGCCGGCCATAATGACGAACTCGATGGGTTTTTTGGGTTCCCATCCAGCTTCCGCAGAATTGATCGCCGAAGCGGAAACGGTCAAGGCGATGCCGACAACCGCGGCGATACCGAGTCCCAGTAGTTTTTTTCCAAGTTTCATAGTCAACTCCCAGTTGATTTTCGGTGCTTTACAGGGCTTGAAATGCCGTACCCTCACACCATTTTAACCACTTAATAGTAGCTGAATCATCTCCGTTCGAATAGGCAAATTCAGGTTGAAGGAAAAACCAAAAATCGCCTGTCTGTCCATGTGGGGTTATTATTGTTATTCACCTCACTGGTATGTGGTATACCAGTGATCGATGGAAATTTGAACCAGTAATTTCAGATTCTGGTGAATTTCTGGCGAAAGATTTCGTAATGAATTGTTATTGCACAATTTTGAGAATTGAAATTTGTGCCTGGGTGTCGACGATCCCGCTTTAAGAAGATGACAACGCAGATTCACGACGACGACGAAGGTCATCAGGTCACGACGGCCATTTACTCCAGATAGGATACGTTGTGAGCGACATGATTTGACAGACCGAACGCGTGCTCTCGTACGAGGCGCTCAGCCAGATCGGCATCCCGCTTTTCCAACGCTTCAATGATATGGATGTGATCAATAATGGATCGGTCAGCACGGTCGGAATCGCCGATCGTACGAGCCCTGATGCTGCGGATATGCATAAAGATATTGCTCGACATTTCCTTGAGCAATTTGCATTGGCTCATTTCCACAATAGACTGGTGAAAATTGATATTTGCCTCTGAGTACTCATCGATATGAGCCTGTACCTGATCGTTTTCAAATGTCGAAAAAATCTCTCGCAAAGAAAGGATTTCAGCGTCCGTCGCTCGCTGGGTCACTAACCGGGCTGCCATACTTTCTAGCGCGGCCCAAACAGTAATCATCTCCAGGATTTCGTCCTTACTTTTGCGAACGATGTAGACACCCTTACGCGGGACAATACGAACAAGCCCTTCCTGCTCGAGGCGCGCCAGCGCCTCCCGGATAGGCGTGCGACTAGTGGCAAGTTGTTCAGATAACTGGCGTTCATCAAGGCGCAGATTTATGTCATCCGCATAGATGTTCATATTGCAGATGGCTTCCTTGAGCGAGACGTGAATTCGCTCCTTCAAACTATAATTGGAATCGATTGGGTCGACTTTTAATGTATTCACAGTTAAAGCCTTACTTCTGAATTAGTGCCTGATCTTGTCCCAAGACACCTCGATCGCGAATCAGCCATAGGACATTGTACAGTGACTCGACATGTGGTTCAATCATGGTATACCAAGACCCACTACTGGTATACCACGGAACTGAGAATCAAACCAAGACGCTGAAACGACAATGAGGGTCGTACACATATGGTTCCAACGAATTTTTCCAAATATAATCCCCACCACATCATGAAAGTGATTCCAATATCATTTTTAACCGTGTTATAATTTATTTCATTTAGAGAAACTTTTGAATGTGGAAATCGGCATGAGTACTTCGAAAGCAACCAGCAACGATGGAAGTCGGAAAATTCATCCGGGCTCAGGACGGCGAAAAGCGCCAATCTACAACAAAGGACGCCAGGTTGAGCCGCAGGCTGTTGAAGATGTTCAGAAACTGTTGGGTGACAGACCGCGTCGTCGAGATCTACTGATTGAAAACCTGCATCTTGTTCAGGACACGTTCGGCCACCTGTCTGCGCAACATCTCAGCGCGCTCGCTAGTGAAATGTCACTTTCCATGACGGAAGTATACGAGGTAGCTTCATTCTATGCTCACTTTGATATTGTATTGGAAGGCGAGGCGGCCCCAGCCCCGATAACCATTCGAGTATGTGATTCGCTGAGTTGCGAGATAGCAGGATCGGCAAAACTGATGGAAGACCTCGCGGCTAAAGCACCCGGCGATGTGCGCGTGGTTCGCGCGCCGTGCATGGGACGGTGCGAAAGTGCGCCCGTCGCGGAAGTTGGTCACAATCATATCGGTCACGCATCCGTCGATGGCTTGCTTGCATCTGCAGAAGCACGTGATTTACACCCGGCAAAAATCGATTATGTAGACTTTGAGTCTTATGTGGCCGATGGCGGATACACACTGCTGAAAAAATGCCTTGCGGGCGAGAAGGATCCGGAAGGCATTGTCAAAACCATGCAGGACTCCGGGTTGCGGGGATTGGGTGGCGCGGGCTTCCCGTCAGGCCTCAAATGGAAGATTGTTCGGGACCAGCCCAAACCACGATTGTTTGCGGTCAATGGCGACGAGGGCGAGCCGGGCACATTTAAGGACCGTTACTATCTGGAACGGAACCCACACCAGTTTTTGGAAGGTACTCTGATCGCGGCCTGGACGTGCGAAATTGAGACTGTCTACATCTATATCCGTGATGAATACCCGGGCATTATTCATATTCTGGAAGCAGAGATAGCCCGACTCCAAGCGGAAGGCCTGACAGGCGATATAGGCCTAGAGGTGCGACGCGGGGCAGGAGCCTACATTTGCGGCGAAGAATCTGCAATGATCGAGTCCATTGAGGGCAAGCGAGGTTTACCCCGAAATCGCCCGCCCTTTCCGTCAGAACGTGGCCTGTTCCAACGCCCGACACTCACGCACAACATCGAAACAATGTATTGGGTTCGCGATATTATCAACAACGGCCCGGAATGGTTTAGCGACCAGGGCAAGGGTGACAGCAAGGGATTTCGGTCATACTCCGTATCTGGTCGAGTCAAGAATCCGGGCGTCAAACTCGCGCCTGCCGGTGTCACTGTTCGCGAACTGATTAATGACTACTGTGATGGCATGGCAGATGGGCATGAGCTCAAGGGATACCTGCCTGGCGGCGCGTCTGGTGGTATCCTGCCAGCATCGAAAGGCGACATTCCGTTGGACTTCGGTGGTGAGTTGGGTGAACTGGGATGCTTTGTCGGCTCACATGCCGTCGTTGTTTTATCGAATCACGATAGTATGAAGGATGCCGCGCTGAACCTCATGCGGTTCTTTGAGGATGAAAGTTGCGGTCAATGCACACCGTGCCGAAATGGAACGGCAAAGGCAGTTACGTTGATGTCAAAGGACAAATGGGATCACGATCTGCTGAATGATCTCAAGACAGTCATGATGGATTCGTCAATTTGTGGTTTGGGGCAGGCCGCCCCTAACCCCATGATGTGTGTCATGAAATATTTCCCGGAGGAAGTGTGATGAGCGAGTCGATCAACTTCACGCTGAACGGTAAAGAAGTCAGCGCAACCACCGACGAGACGATTTGGCAGGTAGGTCAGCGTGAAGGCCTAGAAATTCCCCACCTGTGTTTCTCTCCTGAACCGGGGTACCGCGGTGACGGCAATTGCCGGGCGTGTATGGTCGAGGTTGAGGGCGAGCGTGTATTGGCCGCGTCGTGTATCCGCAAACCGACGGACGGCATGGTCGTCAACACGGCATCTGAACGCGCCAAAAAATCACGCGAAATGGTGTTCGAGTTGCTGATCTCGGATCAACCTGAACGCAAGACTTCACACGATCCGGATTCCAAGTTCTGGAACTGGGCGGACCGTGTCGGCATTGACTCATCACGATATGCTGCTTCGGAGAAACCCGTCTCGGATATCAGTCACGTCGCTATGGCAGTCAATCTGGACGCCTGTATCAACTGCAATTTGTGCGTCCGGGCCTGCCGCGAAGTTCAGGTCAATGACGTCATCGGCATGTCCTACCGCGGGAACGGAGCAAAAATCAGTTTTGACTTCGATGATCCCATGGGCGACAGCACTTGTGTGGCCTGCGGCGAATGTGTCCAGGCCTGTCCCACCGGTGCTCTCATGGAAGCAAACCTGCTGGACGTTAATGGAACACGGACAGTTTATGCAGACCGTACTGTAGATTCAGTATGTCCATTCTGTGGTGTCGGTTGCCAGACCAAAGTGCACATCAAAGACGACAAGATTGTACAGGTCGAAGGACGACCTGGCCCGGCCAACGAAAACCGCCTGTGCGTCAAGGGACGGTTTGGATATGATTACATTGATCACCCTCATCGCCTTACCAAACCACTGATCCGCCGTGACGACGCGCCCAAAGACTGGCTGATGCAGATGAAGGACGGCGAATGGCAGTCCGTTTTCCGAGAAGCAACCTGGGACGAAGCGCTTGATCTGGCCGCCAATGGTCTCAACAAAGCTTACGAACAACACGGCCCCAAGGGCCTTGCCGGATTTGGGTCTGCAAAAGGTTCCAACGAAGAAGCCTATCTGTTCCAGAAGTTGATCCGTACCGCATTCCACACAAATAACGTGGATCACTGCACACGCCTGTGTCATGCCTCCTCTGTTGCGGCACTGATGGAGTGCGTCGCATCCGGTGCGGTGTCAGCGCCATTTACCGACGCCCAAAAGGCGGATTGCGTTATCGCCATTGGTTGTAACCCGGCACAGAATCACCCTGTCGCTGCGACTTATTTCAAACAGGCCGCCAAACAGGGTACCAAGCTGTACATCATGGATCCTCGCGGTCAGATGATGTCCCGCCATGCAGAGGACCACCTTCAATTCAAGCCAGGTTCCGACGTCGCCATGTTGAATGCTCTCATTCATACAATCGTCGAAGAGGAGCTTTATGACGTTCAGTATGTTCAGGCAAATACAGAGGGCTTCGAGCAACTTCAGGAACGCATCAAAGATTACGCCCCGGAAAAAATGGCTGATATCTGCGGGATTGATGCGCAAACGCTACGCACAGTGGCCCGGACCTATGCGAAGGCGGACGCCTCTATCATCTTCTGGGGTATGGGTATTTCCCAGCATGTACACGGGACTGACAACTCTCGTTGCCTGATTACATTGGCACTGATTACTGGGCAGATTGGCCGTCCGGGTACCGGTTTGCATCCCTTGCGTGGCCAGAATAACGTGCAGGGTGCATCTGATGCTGGCCTGATTCCCATCGTCTATCCGGATTATAAGTCCGTGGAAGACACGGCTACCCGCGAGCGATATGAGGAGTTCTGGGGCACAAACCTTGATCCCAAACGAGGGCTGACCGTTGTCGAGATCGTCGATGCCATCCATGACGGCGTCATCCATGGTATGTTTGTGGAGGGCGAAAACCCAGCCATGTCTGATCCGGATCAGAGCCACGCCCGACAAGCGCTCGCCATGCTGGATCATCTGGTAGTTCAGGATATTTTCCTGACAGAAACAGCCTGGCATGCCGACGTGATTTTGCCAGCGTCGGCTCACGCCGAGAAAGTCGGCACGTTCTCCAATACCAATCGTCAGGTCCAGATGGCACGGGAGTGCGTGCCAATGCCTGGTGATGCTCGTCAGGACTGGTGGATCATTAATGAGATTGGTAAACGGCTGGGGCTCGACTGGAATTATAGTGGGCCTGCAGACATTTTTGCTGAAATGAAACAGGTCATGCCATCACTGGATAATATTACCTGGGACCGGCTCGAAAACGAAAATGTCGTAACTTATCCATGTGATGACCCTGAAAGCTTCGGGAATCCCGTTATCTTTACCGACGGATTTCCGACCCAGTCAGGTCGGGCCAAGATCGTGCCTGCGGACATCATCCCGCCTGATGAGTTGCCCGATGACGAGTATCCCATGGTATTGACCACTGGTCGGATGCTGGAACACTGGCATACTGGTTCCATGACCCGACGCGCGTCTGTACTCGACGCACTTGAACCAGAGGCCGTTGTATCCCTCAATCGCAGCGACATGCTGCGGCTCGATATCGCGGCCGGCGACACCGTAGATGTTCACACGCGGCGCGGTACCATTACCCTGACCGTGCGCCAGAATCCCAACCAGCCGGAAGGTCTGGTTTTCATCCCGTTCTGTTTTGCCGAAGCGCCAGCCAATGTGCTGACGAACCCGCAACTTGATCCGTTCGGCAAAATCCCCGAGTTCAAATTCTGTGCCGCGAGAGTCGAGAAAGCTTCGAACGTTCAGGCCGCGGAGTAGGTATTCAGGATTTATGACGTCGCAGAAAAGCTGATCTCGATCGCATGGTCTACAACATCGCCCGTGAATCTGGGCGTGGGTACAAGCACACGGCGTTCGGGTTTTGCGTGCATGGTCTTTCGCCAGGTGGTCTCACCATTTTGCTGTACACATAGAGAGCCTTTGGCAGATTCCTGAAATCTCAGTTGTAGATGCCCTGCCCCATCCCCGTTATGAGGCAAGGAAATGATTTGCGGTACGATATACTTGATAAGCGAACTGCGAGAAGTAATCTCGAACGTTCGTTCGGATAGCGGTAATTGACCGTCCAGGCTCCGAACGACTACAGCAGCCGTTCGCACTCCCTCACGCCAACACCATCCTGCAGTCTCAACCGGTCGTAACAGATTTCCGGTCGCAAAAAACGATGGATCGGAACACCGACCGTATTGATCGACAACAGGACCGCCACTCGCTGGGTCCACCTCAAGATGCGCCATACGCAACAGGCTTGATTCAGGTGTAAACTGGCCGGTGAACAACACGCCATCGCAATCAATTGTCCGTTCTGTACCCGCATTGTCCATGATGCGAACACCAGTCACGCGTTCCTTCCCCATTATTTCGAGTACGTGCGTACTTCGGTATAACGGCACGCCCAGAATCATTGGTAATGGCCGACAATAGGCACGAGCCGTCATACACGCGTTCTCCTCAATCATAGCGACAGGCTTGATACCTGCATGGCGCGCCGTCAATAAGGCAGAAAAAGACACCAGTTCCGTGCCGATGATTACAGGTCGCCGGAAGGGTATGCTATTTTTCAGATACACCATGGATTGCAGACTGCCCGTTGTGAAAATTCCAAGCGGACGGCAGCCGGAAACCATTCTGGTTGAGCGTGGTGTCTCGCGGACGCCGGTACACAGAATGACCCGCCCGGCGGTTATGGACGCGTCGCCCTGTGTGGAGGAGACTGTTATGCCGCCTCCTACCTCAAGCGAAACCACTGATGTATTTACATGTATGCGAACATCAACTTTCTCGGCACGTTCGACCAGGGCCCGCGCATAGGTTTGCCCGGTCAGGCAACGGTTGAACTCCCGCATTCCAAAGGGCGGGTGGCCGCAATGCCGGGGAATGCCACCTGCGTTCGGTTCCCGTTCCAGAACTACAACGGATTCGACGCCCGCAAGTTTCAGGCACGTCGCCGCTGCCAGTCCGGCAGGACCGCCACCCACAACAGCCACGTCGCAAGACTCAGGTAAAAGGTGTGCTTCACGTGCCACGGGAGGTTCCTACCGCAACTGGCTCAACGAACCGACCTGCTGTAATTTCACCGAGTTGTGCCGCACAGTAAAACCCCTGACAACGGCCCATCGTGACGCGCGTCCTGCGCTTGAGACCGGACAGACTCGCCGCCGCCAAAGGACCTGTAAGAGCGCGTTCGATTTCCCGTCGCGTGACGAGTTCGCAGTGACAGACCACACCGCCATTGCCGGGCCGGGCCCAGTCACGTTCGTCATCCTGTGCAAGAGAACTAATGTTAGGCCAAATTATATTTTTAACTGTTTTATAGTTATTTTTCTCAAACCTGCCCTGCCCGAACACGTAGGACGCAATGCCAAGCGCCGCGCTTAACCCGGTAGAGCGAATACCGCCAACGCTCACGTAATTCCTGTCGGAATGAAACGTGATAGAGTAGTCCTTGAATTCCGTTGCTGGACGTATACCGGCATAGGTGGCTGTTACCGTTACATCCCTGAGGCCCGGCACCATTCTCTCGCCTTTTTCACGCAGCGAATGAAGCGTCTCTGAATCCACGGACGTATCCTCTCGGCTATCCTGTTCCTCTGCTGTAGGGCCTACCAGGACATTGCCAAAGATGGTCGGCGTAATCACAACGCCTTTCGTTATTTCACTGGGGACCGGCAAGATAATCGATGAAACCAGTCTGCTGGCGGGCTTGTCATAAACCAGAAACTGACCTTTACGCGGTCGAATACTGAATTCGCATTCACCGAGCAGCAGGGTGTCCATACGATCACCGTAGAGCCCCGCACAGTTGATAATCGTCTTTCCCTTGGCCACTCCCCTGCTTGTATTGAGGCGCCAGATTGAACCGTCAAACTGCCCACCTGTAACTTCGGTTTCACGCAGGACCGCGGCTCCATTCTCGATTGCCTGCAACAAGTAGGCATATGGCGTAGACCAGGGATCAATCACGTACTCTTGCGGGATAAGAAAACCTCCCACGATCGACTCGGACAAATGCGGTTCTCTCGTGGTGATCTGTTTGGCCGTAAGACGCTCTACGTCGGTGACGCCGTTTGCATACGCATGATCGATCAAACCCTGAAGCCTTTTGTCTTCATCTGCGGTCCATGCAATGACCAGTCCGCCTGTTTTCAAAACAGGGAGGCCAAGTTTTTCATGGATTTCCGTGAATTCGTGATAACCGTCTTTTATGCACTGGAGTTCCAGAAAGTCCGTTGGTTCGTCAAATCCTGTATGCAGGAGTGCGCTGTTACCCTTACTGGCACCGTCTAGAATGTCAGTGCTTTTTTCGAGGACAAGAACACTGGCGCCCTCAAGCGTAAAGCGACGTGCAACAGCACACCCCACGACGCCTGCACCGATGACGATGACATCATATGTGATTGCCATGAGATTATTCACTAGACGAACTTTCGAAACATCCGCGTTTGGTCGAGTAGTACTTCCAGAGATTTCATCCGTTCCTCCGTTTCTTCCCATGACAGGTCCTGGATCGCCGCAACCAGAGATTCAATGATGAACAAAGGCATAATCGATGAGTCCCATGCAGACGGTACCTCGGTGCGGGCGTGAAAGCTGTACGTGGCGAACTTAGATGCAGGC
>JAJFID010000179.1 GCA_021775325.1 Rhodospirillales bacterium | reverse complement strand
CAGAAGTATGAACTTCGGGTGCCATGCCATGCGCATCCAGAGCGCCTTCCCGGTAAGCATTCACATGTTCCGTCGGCAGGGGTGCAAAACGAATCTTAGCCATCAAAGAAACCTCCAAATATTTCAGCTTCTTCAATCATTAAAGCGGGTGCAGAAACCGATCTATCCGGTTGTTGTCCGCAAACTACTTTCGAGCTAAATGAGAGCCGCGATGACAATGCCGCTGGCCCAGTCAAGCCGGGTCAACCGACAATCCGACCTGTTGTCCAGATCTGTCAGCAATGAATCCACACGGGACTGATGCCCCGGCGGCCAGTTGGGCTGAGGCAGCATATCGTCGATCACATAAATGCCGCCAGGTTGCAGTAACGCCCAGGCTTCGTCGAACGTCTCGTACTTGCCGGGAAACGCATCTGCAAATATCAGATCGAATGGACCATCATCGGTGTGGCGTAACCACTGGTTGCCATCTGCAACAACCAATGACAACCGAGGATCATCGCCAAGATGGGTTTTCGCAATTGCGCTGACATTTGCGTCCAGTTCAACGGATACAAGACGTGCACTATCATCCATGCCATCCAGCAACCATGCCGCCGACAGGCCTGTACCGGTACCAAGTTCCAGGATCATGCCACCGGGCTTGCTCGCCGCCAGCGTACGCAACAACGCGCCAGTCTGGTGTTCCGTCGCCATATCAAACCCATACCGCCGCGTCGATTCTTCGATTGCGGGTAAAGCATTTGGTACGGGATTGGGACTCGAGTCATCCATGACTAATCCAGTTCACTGTAACGTCCTGAACCTTTTGACAACTCACAAATGCTGGAAGCCCAGTTACTCAAGATCAATCTTCGTGCCCATCCGACCGGCCAGATCCTGAATAAACTGCCATGCCACACGACCGGACCGTGAACCGCGTGTGATGGTCCATTCCTTGGCCTGCGCCTGAAGGTCTTCTACTGGAAGTTCAAGCCCAATGCGTGCGGCGTACCCTTCGACGATGGCATAATATGTGTTCTGGTCGCATACGTGAAAACCAAGCCACAGACCAAACCGGTCAGAAAGCGACACTTTTTCTTCAACCGCCTCAGCGGGATTGATAGCCGTTGAGCGTTCGTTTTCGATCATGTCACGCGGCATCAGGTGGCGACGATTTGACGTAGCATAGAACAACACGTTGTCCGGACGTCCCTCTATGCCACCTTCCAGAACTGCTTTCAGGGACTTGTATGAGACGTCATCGCCATCGAAGGACAGATCATCGCAAAATACCAGACACTGGCGCTTGCCATCACGCAACACCTGCAATAATCGCGGCAACGATGGCAAATCTTCGCGATGTATTTCAACGAGAACCAATGCGCCGGGCTTGAGACGGTTAACTTCACCGTGGGCAGCCTTCACCAGCGAGCTCTTGCCGGTACCTCTGGCCCCCCACAAAAGTGCATTGTTGGCTGGCAGCCGCTCGGCAAACCGATTGGTATTTTCCATGAGTTGATCAGCCTGATGATCAATACCCTTTAACAACGTCAATTCAATCCGATTGACCGTTGTGACAGGTTCCAGCCATCCACCGTCGGCATGCCACACAAAGGCGTCGCTGGCTGCCAGATCATTGTCTGACTGCGCGGGTGGCGACAATCTTTCCAAGGCGTCGGCAATACGCAGCAGGGCAGTATGGATATCTTTATCGCTCATGTGGCGGAGACTAACACACAGAATCAAGGGGTTAAACCATACAGATATACTTGAAAACATAGCCGATATGACCATATTCAACTCCACGCGATGACCGCGCTTTCCCATTGCAAGTTGTGGCTGTGGGGGTATAGTCCGCGCAGATTTTGCTAGGACCAGATTCTGGTCCCGGAGCCCATTGTAGTTAAGGAGACTCATATGTTGGTAACCCCAGCTTTCGCGCAGGATGCCGGTGGTGTCGGCGGCGGTGGCCTGGAGGCCATGTTGCCTCTGGTGTTGATTTTTGTCGTGTTCTATTTCCTGCTGATCCGTCCACAGCAAAAGAAAATGAAACAGCACAAGGCAACACTGGCTGCCATTCGCAGGGGTGACAAGGTTGTGACCGGTGGCGGGATTATCGGCACCGTGACCAAGGTCTCCGAAACAGATCCTGACGTTCAGGTGGAAATCGCGAAGGACGTCAAAGTTAAGGTCCAGCGCGAGTTGATTGCAGCCGTGCTCAGCAAAACAGACGCGGTTGACGCCAAATCACCCAAGGCGGCGATCAAGGGCGAAGCTGCAAATGATGACTCCGGTTCGCAAGGCGGCAGCCTCCTCGGCAAGCTGTTTGGCAAGAAATAAGTCGGCGCGAGACCGGTATCCCATATGATTTACTTCGCCAAGTGGAAGATCATGACCATTCTGGGCATCTGCATGCTCGGCCTGGCATTTGCCGCACCAAATTTCCTGGACCAGCGCACGTCTGACAGTTTACCTGACTGGTTGCCACACAAGCAGGTGAGCCTGGGGCTCGACCTGCAGGGTGGATCGCACCTGTTGTTGGAAGTGCAGGCCGACGACGTCATCCGTGAGTACCTGGAAGCAATCGTCGATAGTACCCGGTCAGCGTTGCGCAAGGAAAAGATCAAGTATCGCAACCTCGGACTCAGTGGAGGCGGGGTGCCAGCCGTAACCCTGACCATCATTGATGTGGAAAACGTGGACCGCGCTTATGAGTTACTGCGCCAGATAGAGCCAGGCACAGTAACGACAACAGAAGACGACGGACGGATTGCGATTACACTTGATGAGCAGACTGTCCGTGATCGCAAAATTTCCGCCATCCAGCAATCCATCGAGATTGTCCGTCGTCGTATTGATGAAACCGGTGTGCGTGAACCGACGATCCAGCGTCAGGGTGACGAGCGAATTCTGGTGCAGCTACCGGGTGTGGATGATCCCGAAAGGATCAAGGCATTGCTCGGCAAAACAGCCAAGATGACGTTCAATCTGGTGGACATCGAGCACAGTCTCAGTGACGCCCTGGCCGGGCGCGTGCCACCTGGCTCCAAACTCATGTATTCGGTTGACGATATCGATGCCTGCGGCATTCCGGTCCACTATCTGGTACGCAAGCGCGTTATGGTCAGTGGTGAAACTATTGTGGATGCTCAGCCGTCGCAGGTTCTGCGAACAGGCGATCCCATTGTTACGTTGATGTTTGATA
>JAJFID010000178.1 GCA_021775325.1 Rhodospirillales bacterium | reverse complement strand
GTTAAGTGCCGTTAGAAACAAGGGGCTCTGGATCTTCGCGGGCACTCTATCTTCGATCAATATTAAGTCGTACGGAAGGTCAAAATTCCTCTTTGAACTGATGAAGACATCGTTGCCACAATACGACGTTCCGTAGATTGTACTTCCGTCCCACTGGCATGAATGTTATCGGTTCTGCAAGTTTCTGATGATTGATCAAAAGGTACAGGTGAAATCTGAATGTATAGGTTCTCGATAATCGGGCCTGGCACAGGTGACTCTATATGATGACGCCAGGTTTGTTTGGGGGTATATCGGCTCTTTGCCTCGGTACTGCTGATTTTATGGGCCGGTTTAGTAGCCGCGCTATAGATCACTACAATGCACTTCTTGGGATGCTGGTCGCCGGTTCTGCCGCTCTTACTCTGTGGGTTATCCTCTTTGCCGGGTTACCCTCATTGCAGGGGCTTAGTGTTTGGTGGATTCTGACAAACGGCATTGCAACAACAATTATGACGTTGTTGCTCTACTTGGGCCTTGCTCGGGGACCGGTGAGTGTCGTCGCGCCGATTGTAACGGCACATCCGGTTCTTGTTATTTTGTACTACACCCTGTGGCATGGGAATCAGCTTGCGCCGTTACAAATATTTGCCATAGCTGGCACAGTAGCAGGGGCCACTATTGTCGCTCGCTACGCGAACGCTGAAGCAACTGTTGAAACTGACAATGGTGCCTCGAACGATGTAAGGATGACGATACTCATTGCGCTGGGCTCGAGCGTGGCCTACGCCGTACTTATCGTTGCAGGGCAGGCCGCTTCAGATGTTCATGGGCAAACCCATACATTGTGGATGGGACGCCTGGTCAGTCTTGCATTCTTGTTACTATTATTTGGGCTTCGCCAACGCAGGCCAGTAATACCAATGCGATGGTGGCCATTTTTATGCATACAGGGGTTACTGGATGCGGGCGGATACATCGCTTTGTTAACGGGTAGTTTTGGCCCAGGCAAGGAAGTTGTCACGGTGGTCGCCGCGACATTTGGAGCCGTAACTGTCTTGCTGGCCCGTGTTGTATTGAAGGAACCGATCAGCTTGCCACAGTGGTTGGGTATCATCTTAATCGTCGGTGGAGTAGCCGTTTTGTCCTCATAATTGGAAATTGCAGCCGCAGACCTCATGATCCTCAACAAGAATGATCTGCTACCCTATCTGGATTTTGATGTTGACCAGACAATCGAACATGCCTGCCGCGTCAATCCGGATCTGGAAATCATTATGGTTTCCGCAAAAACAGGCGAGGGTGTTGAAGCCTGGGCAGATTGGATCGTCGGTCGACTGCCTCCAGCTATTGAGACCTGACTTTCACACCGGTCACCAGAGAATATTGCCTGAGCAGGATTGAGCTTCTCAGCAGGCGCTTTTCCCGCTTTTTGAGAATACCTCTTACCATTCCCCCCTGTACGGCGGACGTTACGTATTGCCGCATCAGACGCTGCGAAAAGTTACACATTTACGTTTTAAAATAATTAAAACGCAGTATAACTGTGAATTAATACGAATTATTCACTAAACTTGTTGATTTTTAAAATATTCGCAATTACTGTCCGAGTTCACCTCATTAAGTGAGGCGACGATGTTCACGGATTAGGATGCTCGTTCATGGCTGGCACAGGTTCAGGCGACAGGATTACCACCATCGATGACCGC
Organism: Rhodospirillales bacterium; assembly: GCA_021775325.1. Classification (GTDB taxonomy): domain Bacteria; phylum Pseudomonadota; class Alphaproteobacteria; order Rhodospirillales; family Casp-alpha2; genus JABJGO01. The sequence goes on along the minus strand of JAJFID010000178.1, from coordinate 4,598 downwards.
AAATTTGCGGCGCGGCGAACACGACAACCTGATAAGACATCACCTGATGACGATCTAAACCGTTCAATCATTGATATGTTGCAACGGGATGGCCGGATGGCTTTTTCGGAAATTGCACAGCAGTTGGGTGTATCGGAAGGCACAATCCGCAATCGTGTTAGCGGCATGAAGCGTGCCGGGATGCTGGAAATTGTCGCCATCGTTGATCCTGTTGTTGCCGCCTACAAAACTGCCGCCATGCTCGGGCTAAAAGTTGCACCTGGTCACTCTCCCCAAACGGTAGCAGAGCGCCTCGCCGTCTCCCCTGACGTGGTCTACATCCTTTGGGTGAGCGGACGTTTCGACTTGTTGATCGAGGTCGTGACCAATGACCGTGACAGTTTTCTGGATTTTCTGGAAACTGACATCCACAGCCAGCCGGATATTGCTGGCAGCGAAACAATGACAGGCCTGAAGAATTTCAAGAACCAGTTCCTTCTTAAGCGGAACTGGAGTTAAACCAATACACCTAATTATTCGAACGAAAATGTTTTTTCATACAGGAGATAAAAGATGACTGCATACGTCGAGAATTTTGAAGATGCTCTACCCTCAGCCGAGCGTATCGCCGAGGTTCGCAAGGAACTTGAGGAAGCTGGAGTCCAATATGTAATGTCCGCGTGGATCGACTTGTTCGGTATTCCAAAAACCAAACCTGTACCTATGAGCGATTTTGAATTGCTTTGTATGGGAAAAGGTCCACAGTTTGCCGTCCATTCTGTCTCCTTCGTACCGGAGCTTTCCCCCGCTGACCCGGACCAAGTCATGGTTCCTGACCTTGATGCGGTCTACATCTGTCCGTGGGACACCAGCATCGCAATCATCTTTGCCGATCTTTTCTGGATGGATAAACCCTACAATGTATGTCCACGCCAGGCCCTTAAACGGCTGATCCATGATGCGGAAAAGGCGGGGTATGTTGGTTACGCTGGTATTGAGCCTGAATTCATTGCCATGCGGTATAATGAAGACGGAAACCCGGTCAAGGCAATCGATGATGAACCGCAAGGCTCATCGAAAGTGCGGCGCCAGGCATTTGGCTACGATGTGGAACAATCAATCGATTCAATGCCGTTCCTCAAAGACATGATTGATATTGTTGAGGACCTCGGCTGGAACATGCACGATGTCGTCTGTGAAGGTGCCTATTCGCAGTTCGAACTTGATTTCCATTACACGAACCTGCTGGAAATGGCAGACCGTCTGGTGTTCCTGCGCATCCTGCTGAAGGAAGTGGCCAAAGAACACGGTATGTTCATTACATTTATGCCAAAACCGACCACCGGTGACTGGCGCTCGGGTGCGCATATCAATTTCTCATTACAGAAAGTCGATAACCCAGGCGTCAATATTTTCGAAACAGCAGAAGGCGGTGACTTTAGCGAAGAATGCATGCACGCTGTTGGTGGGTTGATGGCGCATGCCGAAGCGTTAACCGCAATTGCCTGTCCGACCGTGAATTCCTACAACGGTCTTGTTCCCCGAGTTGGTGGATTTGAAGGCGGTACCGTTACCTGGGCACCGACAAACATTACCTATGGCCACAACAACCGTTCTGCACAGTTCCGACTGCCACAAAGCCGGTTCTGTATCGAAAACCGGGCTGCGGATATGTGCATGAATGTGTATCTGGGACTCGGCTTCACCCTGGCGGCAGCACTTGAAGGCATCACGAACAAAACGGATCCTGGTCAGGCAACAGATATTGATCTTTACAATACACCTGAAGAAGAGATCAAAGCCCGGGGCATCCGTCGTTTGCCGCGCAATCTAATGATTGCCACCGAAGCGTTGCGCAATGATGATCTTGCAGGAGAAGTCATGGGGCAGACCATGAGAAACTCCTACCTCGCATACAAGAATGATGAGTGGGAGCGTTATCATCAGGCCGTAACCGACTGGGAAGTCGAAGAGTACCTGCGGCTTTACTAAGGAAAGAGATTAACTGGCGGGTTTCGACCCGCCAGTTTTATTTTCGGGTAAAGGAAAGATCATGTGTGATTACAAGGTTTACAATCTGGGCGAGGTCAAATTGCAATCCGGTGTTGTTCTGCCGGATACCAAACTGGCTTACAAAACCTACGGTGAACTGAACCAGGAAAAGAACAACGTCGTCGTTCTGCCTACATTTTACACAGGCTCGCACATCCGGAACGAGGGTTTCTTTGGACCTGGACGTGCCATTGACCCGGCGCAACATTTCATCGTATCAGTGAATTTGGTTGGTAACGGTTTTTCATCCTCACCCAGCAATACCCCGCCACCCTTTGACGGCCCGAGATTTCCAGATTTTACCCTCTATGACAATGTGGCCTGTCAGAATCGTTTGTTAACCGAGGAACTTGGAGTTGAAAGCATTGCGCTCGTCGCTGGCTGGTCCATGGCGGGCTGTCAGTCCTACCAATGGGCTGCGCAGTTCCCCGATATGGTTAAAGCTATTGTTCCATTTTGTGCGTCTGCCAAAACGTCACCCCATAATATTGTCTTCCTTGAAGGCGTTCAGGCGGCCCTGCAAGCTGATTCCCACTGGAACGGCGGCGACTATGAGACGCAACCCGAAAAGGGGCTCCGCGCATTTGGCCGTGTGTATGCCGGGTGGGCGTTCTCTCAGACGTTCTATCGGGAAGGTCTGTTCAAGACCATGGGGTTCGAGACCATTGAGGACCTACTCGTTGACTGGGAAGAGGATCATGTCCAGAATTGGGACGCCAATAACCTGCTCGCGAAACTCTGGTCTTGGAAAAACGCCGATATCAGTCGCAACGACACGTACAATGGTGATTTCCATGCGGCGTTGGGTGCTATTAAAGCAAAAGCTGTCTTAATTCCCAGCACCACAGACCTCTATTTTCCTCCCGAAGACAACGAGATCGAAGTAATGCATATGCCAAATGCGGAACTTAGGCCATTTGAGTCAGTTTGGGGGCATTGTGCTGCGAGCCCGGGCAACGAACCTGAATTTGTAAGCTTTCTTGATCGCGCAATCAATGAGGTCCTGGATGCAACGTAAGACTGTAGACGACGCGTTGTACCATTGATCTGGCTAAGTCTAGGTTGCCGCGACAATAAATCCGCCAATAGTGATCGTAGCAAGCCCCATGGACAGTCGGGTAAATTCGCTGAACATTGGCATTTTACGGGCAATAATCGTAGTCGGACACGATACGACAACCGACAAAACGGCTATACTCGAAATTGATCCCAGCCCAAATACAACGATGTAACCAAGTCCCAAAAGCCTGCTGTCCATCGACCCGGCGGTAACGAATACGATCAATGCCGCCGTACCCGCGAGCCCGTGCATGATACCTCATTCTATATCCTCCCCATCGGCGGTCATGCTTTTTTTTAAGAAGCCTTAATTCCAGTGCCTGCTCAGCAACGACCTCTTTCAGGTCATGGGCTTCCCGGCGCAGGTTTTGAACTTCACCCGTCGATGCGGAACGGGCAGTATCAACAGCAAGCCGCTTCTTGCCGGCTTCAAGGAATTCCTTCGACCATTTGTAATAAATACTCTGAGCAATGCCTTCGCGTCGGCAAAGTTCAGCAATGGTCTCTTCGCCGCGAAGGCCATCCAGCACAATACGGATATTCTCTTCAGCCGAATATTGTTTGCGCGTTGCTCGCCGGATGTCCTTGATCGCCTTGGCCGCACCGGTCTGTCGTGTCTGCGATTTCTGCCTCATCTTCGTTCCCTTCGGTCACTACGATGAGCCTGAAATTCTCTCTTATGCAATACCGTTAATCTGTTCCATAAGCGCTGACGTCAGACAGTCAGTAAGTGTCGTGGACAATCCCTCGACCTAATAGCCGTAAGGCATCGAAGCCTTTGAAAAGGTTCAAGTGATTGAGCATTTTCAGTGAAGCTGCGTAAGTCAACAAAATCAGAAATCAGTCGTTCTCAATCACGGAACAGTTGATGTGAGTTCGCCGTTCGATTGTTCATTCATCGAACCATCGTATGTCGGCGAGTCCTTCTCTTGTCTCTGCGACGACATTGAACTGAACCGATCCCTAAAGATACGAACGGTTTTGTAATTAAACTCTCTTCCCCACTCAGGGAACACGCCATCGACTTACCTTAGTGAGCGTGGAAAGTGAATATACATCAGGAGGGCGAGTCGAATGATATCCGGCGAGACCCCGACTCGTGTGCCGTCCATAGCGACACCAGCAGGTGTTGCCAGCAGATGTTAACTGCCGTAGAGGCCATCCATCCGGGCGCGCTGTTGAACGAGGGCCAGCACAGTGTCGATGATCGGGGTCTTGACGTCGACGCCGCGGCCCATTTCCTGCACGGACGTCAGCAGGGCATCGATTTCCATGGCCCGACCGGCCAGCAGGTCCTGCAGCATGGATGTCTTGTGGGCACCAACTTTGGATGCACCGTCGATACGAACATCTACATCGATACGGAAATGGACGCCGGTTTTCTCGCCGATTTCCTGGGCCTCCAGCATCATGTTGCGGCACACCTCGCGCGAGCCCGGATCGCTGGTGACGATATCCAGCGTCGCATGGGTGAGGGCGCTGACCGGGTTAAAACACAGATTGCCCCA
>JAJFID010000177.1 GCA_021775325.1 Rhodospirillales bacterium | reverse complement strand
GCGAAATTCACCGTGCCACTGCCAGCACTGTAGTCAGAATTCGCCACCAGCGCCGTGCCGTCAGACGTTGCATAATCAACAGTAGCAACACCGGTCACATCACCCGCCCGTGTCACCGTGAAGATGGCGTATCCACCTTCGTCAACCGTCACGTCACTGATGGTGATCGTCGTGGCGGCAACAACGGTCATGCCACTCACATCAATGCCGTCCTGGACCGACAACGTAGCCGTGTTTGACGTATAGGTGGTGAACCCGCCAGACGACGCGCCCACGGTCCAGTCCTCATCACTGATGATGCTGTCCGCGCTGTCGCCCGTGATGGTCAGCGTGGTGCCGCTGGACATGGCCAGAACATCAGCCTCGTTGATGGTCAATGCGACAGGACCGAAGCCGTCTTCAAGATCGATGTTTTCAATGTTGACGGTGTTTGTATTGCCACGCAGATCAACCGTAGAGGAATCCTCCAGCACCAAGGTGTCGTTACCCGTACCGCCATCAATGGAGACGTCGGTTGCATCAAAGATGATCTCGTCATCACCAGCACCGCCATCAACCAGCGTATCCGCACCCAGGCCACCATCCAGGAAGTCGTCGCCGTCGCCACCACTCAGGCTGTCCACACCACCGTTACCCAGCAGAATGTCGTCTAACGTATTGCCGACAATGGAGTCAGCATTGACACCACCGGCAAGAAGCCAGTTGTCGCCTGCTGCCAGACCGGCAACGTTCAGCGTACCAATCGGAAGACTATAGGTTTCCAGCGCACCGTCTTCGTCGAAATCTGCCTGGACAAACGTCAACTCGCTGCCTGAGGTTCCGTGATTTGTAATCGTCGTGGTGTGGGTCGTGAAGTCGGTTGAGTCTTCAATGGTGAAGACCATGTCGTTACCAACAAACGCCGCATTTTCAAGGAAGAAGTCTTTGCCAATGACCAGGGTGTCACCGGTTGATGTTCCACCCGTTGTGATGACGTCAGTACCCGTGGTGGCACCGAATATGTCATCGCCCGCGCCACCCGCAAGGGCCGCGTCATCGCCAGGCGTACCAATCACCGTCACCAGAGGACCGTCGGTAATGGTCGCGATGCCTGTTGCATCCGTGATGCTGTGACCAGCCGACGGATTGCTCAACGTAACGTTGAAGGTTTCTGCCGCATCGACAGTTGCATCATAGGAGGTCAGCACCCGAACGGTCTGGACGGTTTCACCAATCGCGAAATTCACCGTGCCACTGCCAGCACTGTAGTCAGAATTCGCCACCAGCGCCGTGCCGTCAGACGTTGCATAATCAACAGTAGCAACACCGGTCACATCACCCGCACGTGTCACCGTGAAGATGGCGTATCCACCCTCATCGACTGTTACGTCGCTGATGGAAATGGTGGTGGCTTCGAAATCATCATCGGTGATCGTCGCCACACCCGTAGCCTTGGTGATCGTGCCGGCAACTGTCGGGTTTGTCAGTACGACGTTGAAGGTCTCGTCACCTTCGATATCGCTGTCATCGGCAGTCTGGACCGTGATCGTCGTGGTTGCCGAACTTGCCGCAAACGTCACGGTGGTTGTCGGTGCCAGCGTGTAGTCACTGCCGTTCGTGGCCGTGCCATCAGTGGTTGAGTAATCAATATCTGCAGATGCCGAAATATCGCCTGTGCGCGTCACGGTGAATGTTGCAATACCGGCCTCGTTGACCGTGACGTCGTCAATTGAGTACGTAATTGCCACATCGTCATCGGTGATCGTCGCTGTACCCGTGGCCTTGGTAATGGTGCCATTGTCGCTGGGGTTCGACAGAATGATACTGAAAGTCTCATCCGGTTCCACATCGGTATCATCAGTGGTCTGAACAGTGATCGTCGCGGTCGACGAGGCGGCGGCAAATGTCACGGTGGTTGTCGGTGCCAGTGTATAATCACTGGTGTTTGAAGCCGTGCCGTCCTGGGTTGAATAATCAATATCAACAGATGCCGACAGATCACCGGTACGGGTGATGGTAAATGTGGCGAGGCCACCTTCGGTAACAGTCGGGTCATCAACGGAATAGGTTGCGTCGGAAATCTGGGTGAAGTCCAGATTGGCCGTATCGTTGAAATCATCACTGGTGAAGTTTTCCAGTTCGATCAATGTGTCGTTGTAATCAACGCCGGTGCCAGACCCTAAATCCCTGACGTAGAGATAGCCGCTGCCGCTGCCGTCTTCGGAATCGATGAAGTAGATGCCATCACTATCATTGGCAACGATATCGGCAATAGTCGACGTGATGTCCGTGACCCAGCCGTTTGTGTTGGTGCCCTGATAGCTCAGTCCGGCCAGGCCAGCCAGCTGGATGACATTGGTGCCGGTACCAAAGTCAGTGATGACATCATGCAGCGCGGACGTGGAATCATTGAGCGACCGATAGACAAAGGTGTCGTCACCCGCGCCGCCGGAAAGCGTATCGACGCCGGACTGGCCGTAGATGGTGTCATTCCCGGCACCACCGTCGAGCACGTTGTCGAGGGTATCGCCGGTTATATCATCAGCAAATCCGCCGCCAGTGACGTTTTCAATGCCGACGACACTGGCTTCCGTGTTTCCAAACCCGTCATTGTCAGCAATTGAAGTGCCGAGGTCGATGTTTACGGATTCTGTAGCCTGAGCAAAACTCAGAGTATCCGTGCCGAGACCACCGTCGATGCCGTCTACGCCGTCGCCCGAGAAGATCAGGTCATTACCGTCGCCACCGTTTATGGCATCAATACCGATGCCGCCATCCAGTACATCGTCGCCGCCGGCGCCATTCAGAACGTCATCGCCACCATTGCCGTACAGCAGATCGTTGCCCGCGCCACCGTCCATGGTCGGGTCCGTGACACCGTCGTTGTCGTCGTCAGAACCCACCAGCAACGAGTCAGAACCGCTGGCATTGAGTGGTGACTGGTCCGTTACTTCGAGAGTGTCGAGACGTCCGTCGCCATCGACATCGATGTCGATAAACCCGACCGGGTTGGAGGCGTGATCCGAAACCGTGAAGTTCTGGAGAACGCCATCACCATCCAGATACCTGATAATCAGACCGCCTGGAACGGCACCGCCCAATTCAGCAGAAACAAACGTGACATCCGGTTCGAATTCTATCGTGTCATTAAACGCGCTGGCCGTCGTTACGATATCGCCAGCAACCGCCAGGAAACGATCAATCGCCGTTGTACCCGTACCAGACAATGTCGTGGCGATATCCGTCATATGACTGATGTCGATATCATTGTCGACCGCGAGGGTGTTTGTGGTATCGCCAATCGTGATGGTCCGGTACCCGGCACCCGCGGAGTCCGCTGCACCGGCGGTCCATTGCTCGTCACTGAACAATTGATCGTCGGTGCCACCATCGATGGTCAGTGTGGCCCCGGTCGTTCCCAGCAGATCATCAATGACGGCTGCATCCAGACGCAGCGCAATGGCGTCACCGCCCTCGTACAGGTCAAGGGTTTCGATGCTGTCGAAAATGCTCAGTCCGGTCAGGTTATAATACGTAATGGCATCGTCAGGTTCATGATCGAACTCAAGCGTATCGTCGCCAGCGCCGCCCAGTATGGACGTGTCATCTTCGTCGAAAGCCAGGAAGTCGTTACCAATACCGCCACTCAGGGCATCGGCACCGGCACCACCGTCGAGGAAATCATCGCCATCGCCGCCGTTCAGGGTATCGACACCGTCGCCGCCCATGATCGTGTCAGCGCCGGTTCCACCATCCAGCGTTTCTGCACCGGTACTGCCCACCAGAAGGGTATCAACACCGTCTGCCGCTGTGGTTCCGGTCGCAATGGTCAGGGACAGGGCTTCACCGTCTTCATCGTAGGTCAGCGTCGTGACCGGTGAGCCGTTGAAGTGATCAATGATGGTCGTCGTATGTTCCGTGAAATCCGTCGTGTTCTCGTAACTGATGATCAGGTCATTACCAGACCGCGTCGCGTCGTCAAACGCGTAGAGGGAATTCAGGAATAGGGTATCCGAACCGCCACCGGAGGCGACCGTATCGGCACCGTCAGTGGCAATAATCAGATCATCGTCGGTCGATGTCACCAGCGCGTCACTGTCCGTGAGACCAATGGCCGGTCCGGCCGCAACCGTGAAGTCCAGATCCCCGGCGGCAAAGTCGCTGCTGGTAACGCCGCTGAGCTTGATGATGGTGTTACCAAAATCAACACCCGTTCCGGCACCGACAACGATCACATAACCATCACCCGTCGTGTCGTCATCCATGAAGTAGATGCCGTCAACATCCTGACTGGCAATGTTGAATGCCGTGGTAGACGCGTCACCGGCCCAGGTGCCGAACGAACTGGTACCCTGATAGGTAAGGCCGGCAAGGCCGGAAAGGTTGATGGTGTCCGTTCCCGGCGTGAAGTCGGAAACAACATCCATCGCCGAAAGGTTGGAATCGAACAGGGAGCGATAGACAAACGTATCGGCACCATCACCACCGGAAAGCTGGTCTGTACCCACACGGCCTTCGAGCACATCAT
>JAJFID010000176.1 GCA_021775325.1 Rhodospirillales bacterium | reverse complement strand
GAGTGGCCGGTACAGTTCACGCATGACGTCGCGGGCGCGCTCGCTGGAGGTGCCAATAACCACCCTGTCCGGGCGCATAAAATCTTCAATTGCGGATCCTTCACGCAAAAACTCCGGGTTTGAAACTACGTCGAATTCAGCGTCGGGGCGTATGTTGCGGATGACAGCTTCGACTTCACGGCCTGTTCCCACGGGCACGGTCGATTTCGTGACAACTACCGTGTAGCCATCCATAGCCGCACCGATCTCTTTGGCCGCTGCGTAAACATACTGCAGGTCGGCGTGTCCATCACCGCGACGACTTGGCGTACCAACCGCAATGAACACGGCATCGCAGCCACTAATGCCTTCAGCGATATCCATCGTGAATGACAGGCGACCGGACTGCACACTCTTGTTTACAAGATCTTCAAGCCCAGGCTCGTAAATCGGGATATGCCCGTTCTTGAGCGCGTCAATTTTCGCTGCATCTTTATCCACGCAGACAACGTCCAGGCCAAATTCAGAAAAACATGTACCCGATACCAGTCCCACATATCCGGTCCCAATCATAGCAACGCGCATTTAGGTGTATTCCTTCAGAATTTCTGAGACGCTGTCCCGCATGTCATCCCTGGACAGCGCGAACGCAATGTTCGCCTCTATGAAGCCGTGCTTGGTACCGCAGTCAAACCGTTTGCCGTCAAAACGCATGCCGTGAAAGTCGATTTCACCAATGGTTGCGGCCATAGCATCTGTAAGCTGAATTTCACCGCCAGCGCCTTTTTCGTGCTTGTCCAGATGATTCATGACCTGGGGCTGAAGAATATAACGCCCAATAATCGAGAGTGTTGAAGGAGCCACAGCAGGGTCCGGTTTCTCTACCAGACCTTTTGCCCGGGCCAGTTTGCCATCATCGCTTTCGATATCCAGAACGCCATATCGATTTGTCTGCTCGCGCGGTACCTCTTCCACAGCTACTACGTTACCGCCAACTTCGGAATAGGTTTCGATCATTTGTTTCAGGCAGCCAGGATTGGCAAGAATGACGTCGTCAGCAGATAGAACGGCAAATGGTTCGTCACCAATATAGTTCTTACCGCACCAGACCGCATGACCAAGGCCAAGAGGTTGCTGCTGGCGCACGTAGGTCAATTGTCCGGGTGGTGGTGAACAATCGAGCACGATTTTCAAATCGTCATCTTTGCCGCGTTCCGTCAGAGCCAGTTCCAGTTCGACGGCATGGTCGAAGTGATCCTCCATGGCACCTTTGCCACGCCCGGTGACAAAAATAAACTGCTCAATCCCGGCGTCGCGAGCTTCTTCAAGGGCGTACTGAATCAGGGGCTTGTCCACCACCGGCAGCATTTCTTTTGGCAGTGCCTTGGTGGCGGGTAAGAATCGTGTCCCGAGGCCCGCGACGGGGAAGAGTGCTTTTTTGACGGGTTTGATTGGCATTGTGTTCAATCTCTGATTAGAGCGACCTCTTTCTGCCACAGACACATTTGGCCCGCAAGCAGACCTTTTGATCAGGTAAACAGGTTCACCAGGTTTTCGATTTCCGCTCGTGCCGCCATATGCGAGGAACTCAATGGTTTGCCACCAGATGCCTCACGCAAGTCCAGAATGGTCAGGCCTACCAAAAACAGTTCGCGGAAGATAACACGTTCGCTGAAGCCGTGTACTGTCTTAAACTTCAGGTGGCTGGACAATTCTTCCAAAGCCCACGCCACATCCCGGGCATTGTGTGAGTCAAGTTGACCAATGCGGTTTCGCAGTACGTACCAGTTCAACGGTGATCCATTTTGATCTGAACGTTTCAGGCGTAAATCCAGTATTGCTTCCGCATAGTGGCTTGGACCGAGAACCTGTTTACGCCGCGCATCAATGTGACCGAGTACATCCAGATCGACAAAGCTGTCATTCACCGGTGTGATCAAGGTGTCTGCCATGGAGTGCGCCAAGCGGGAAAGTGGTGTGTCAGAGCCAGGTGTATCGATGACGACTACATCGCTGTTGGCCAAGGCGCCATCGATAAGGAGCATCAGTCGCTCGGCGGCATGCTCGCTGCTTTCACTAACATTCGGATCTCCAATGACTTCAGCACCCGTGTAGTGTTTTGGCATGGGAATGTCTTTACTGGTGGCATCCGCATAGGCGCGCCGGTTGGCAACGTATCGGCTGAGACTTGATTGTCGGACGTCAAGATCAATTGATGTGACCTTCAGGTCAGACAAGGCGAGGCCAACGATAAGATGCATGGCGGTGGTCGATTTTCCGCATCCGCCTTTCTCATTGCCGATTACAATTACTGATTTCTGTTTGTTCATACTGCTGTGCTACGTGGGGGATTTCAGAACAGGTGATCTTTGTCGTACGACCTCTACCAGAGTACGAATTTCCTGGCGTGCTGAAACATGAGAGAGGCTCAGTCCTCCCTTTCCCACAGTATCCTCCTGGATATCCAATATCGTAAGACCCTTAAGGAATAGTTCCCGATAGATGACTCTTTCGCCAAACCCGTCCACGAGTCGAAACCCGAAGCGTTCAGACATGTCCCTTAGCAATCTACCAACTTCTCTTTTTGAGACCGCATCAAGACTGCTCAACCGGTTACGCATGACAATCCACGTCATGGGCGAAAGACCATGGGATGCGCGTGTTTTTCGATGTTGCCACACAGTCTCGGTATAATGGCTGGTACGATCGACCTCAATGGTTTGTGGATTGACAGTTGCAAGAACATCCAGATCGACAAAACTGTCATTGATTGGCGTAACAAGGGTATCCGCATAGACGTGGGCAACCTGACTACGAGGGTCCGCACTGCCAGGTGTATCTATCACCAACACATCATACCGTGATGCCAGGTTTCGGATAAGAGTTTCCGTCTGTTTCTGGTCTTCGACAGAGTTGCTGGCTGTGACCGCCTGCTCACTACCACCTGTTTCGTGATTCGGATGCAGCAAATGGAGATCATTGGAATTGGCAAAATTGCGCCTAAGTTCGAAAAAACGCGTCAGTGTTCCCTGCCGTGCGTCGAGATCAATACTGGCAACAGATAAACCGGCACGCAACAGGCCAACCGTCAGATGAATAGCGGTTGTAGATTTACCGCTCCCGCCTTTTTCGTTTCCGACGACGATTATCTGGGCCTTCGAGGAAGACATGCATATACCGATGCAAGTGTTATCTCAGGGCCCTCATGCTAACGGGACCTGTTCACCTGCACCACTGTATTATTTCGATACCGGAGCATTTGTGCACGAGGCTATTCCGTATGAATCTTGCCATCCGGCCGGAAGGCGTGAAACACGAAAGCAAACGTCACATCGTGAATGACGTCTGTGAGTTGACCGTTTTCGCGCCGTTGCACGGTAATGTTTCCGACTTCCCGTCCATCGGAAATATTGCTCGTATCCAGTGCAGAATTTTGC
>JAJFID010000175.1 GCA_021775325.1 Rhodospirillales bacterium | reverse complement strand
CGGGCGCAGGGTTCGGGGAGATCACAAAAAACCTCGGCCGCCATGTCCACGAACTGGTCGTGATCAACACGGCCCGCCGCACCAACGATGATCGAAGGCGGCGCATACTGGCTTTGCATGTAATCAACCAGGGTATCCCGGCTGAACCCACTGACCAGATCCAGGGTGCCGAGGACAGGCCGACCTACGGCCTGGTCCGGGTAAGCGGTTTCCTGAAAGTAATCAAATACAATGTCGTCAGGCGTGTCGTTGGCCTGATGAATTTCCTGCAGGATAACGGCGCGTTCGCGTTCCAGTTCCTCGTTATCCATGAGCGAGTGCTGCAGAATATCAGCAATGATATCGAGGGCCAGCGGCATATCCTCTTTCAGCATCTTGGCGTAATAGGCCGTATGTTCGCGCGAGGTGTAGGCGTTTACATGACCGCCAACGTTCTCGATTTCCACGGCGATATCCAGGGCCGAGCGACGTTTGGTTCCTTTGAACGCCATGTGTTCCAGCATGTGGGAAATGCCATTGATAGCAGGCGGTTCATGCCGGGCACCGGCATCAACCCAGGCACCCACAGAGACAGTTTCAACCGTACTCATCGTGTCCGTGACCACACGTAATCCATTATCAAGTGTGGTCAGGCGTACGGTCATGCAGCACCGCGTTGTCTGTCGATGGTGGAGTCTATGAATTGTTCAATGGCGGCCAGTTCGTTTGGCAGCACGTCAAAACGTTCTTCACGGTCAAACAGGTCTGTCATATGTGCAGGTAGTTGGGGCGTTGAGCCCGTGGCATTTTCGACCGCCGCACCAAACTTGGCCGGGTGCGCCGTTCCCAGAACCACCATGGGAATACTGGTGTCGCGGCGATGCTCGCGTGCCGCCGCCAATGCCACGGCAGTATGGGGATCGATCAGAATGCCGGTGGCGTCAAAGTGTCGTTTCATTTCTGTCGTCGTGGCGGTGTCGTCATAACGGGCACCATCAAACAGTTTCAGGGCGTCGTCCAGTTGTTGCCGGGCGACCTGAAAACGGCCCGTATCGCGGAAGCCCTGCATGACGCTGGCAACTTGTGCACCGTCCCGGTCGCACAGTTCGAACAGCAGTCGCTCAAAGTTGGAAGATATCTGAATATCCATACTGGGGCTGAGCGTCGCATACACGTTGCCGGTTTCCATGGTACCGGTTTCGAAAAACCGGGTCAGGATGTCGTTACTGTTCGAGGCCACCAGAAGTTGACTAATGGGTACGCCCATCTGTTTGGCCGCATACCCCGCAAATACATTACCGAAATTACCGGTGGGCACGGAAAAGGCCACCGGGTTGTCAGGCGCACCCAATTCCGCCGACGCTGTGACGTAGTAGACAATCTGCGCCACAATACGTGCCCAGTTGATGGAATTGACGGCGGACAGGGTATGACGGGCGCGGAACTCCGTGTCATTGAACATGGCCTTCACCAGGTCCTGACAGTCATCGAAAGTGCCCTGTACCGCAATATTAAACACATTGTGGTCCATGGCCGTGGTCATCTGGCGGCGCTGAACCTCGGATACGCGACCTTCCGGATGTAACATGAATATGTCCACGGCATCCTTGCCGCGCACGGCCTCAATGCCGGCTGATCCCGTATCGCCGGATGTGGCACCGATGATCGTGGTGTGTTCACCGCGTCGGGACAACACATGATCAAACAATCCACCGAGAAACTGCATGGCCACGTCCTTGAAGGCCAGCGTCGGTCCGTGGAACAGTTCCATCATCCACAACCCGTCGCCAATATCCGTCATCGGTGCAACGGTGTCCGAGCTGAACCGGCTGTAGCCGGTTTCGATAATGGCGAACAGATCTTCGTCGGAGATTGCCCCAGCTACGAACGGGCGGATAACCTTGAAGGCAGCTTCTTCGTATCGCATTCCTTTGAAAGAGCGCAAATCGGCTTCGCTCATACGCGGCCACGAGGCAGGCACATACAGACCGCCGTCCGTTGCCAGTCCGGCGAGTAAAACCTCATCAAAGCCCAGTACAGGGGCTTCCCCGCGGGTCGAAACATACTTCATCAATAACAGGCCCTCTCCCCTGAATGCCCAAGCACTCAAGGCCAGTATCTCCAGGACCAGCAGCCTAAATGCAAGGGGCCGGGCGAGCAAGCACGCTGCATGTGGATTTTCGCGTTTGACGGCTGTTGTTTGGTCACAGTGACCGGTTGTTACGGTGATGGTGCGGTATTGGGGAGAACAACGGTTCCTTAGTGGAAACTCTTCTTCGGTAGTATCCGATAATGTTATCAGAACAATTATACCACAACGGGGGTATAGTGCGGCAGGATGTGTGCCGTGTAGGTTCCAGTCTACCGATACGTGACGGTGTTCTTTGATGACAAATGACGCGATGTCGGCAACAATAAAAAGAATCGACGCTCGAATTTGCCTCAACACCAATTGGACGGCAATGAAATGCGTTAATACAGGGGTCGCCGTCGGAAACACCGGCAAGTTGTTTAAACAGGGAGTACGAAAATGACAGAATTCAATGCAAAAGAGATCGTAGCGCGGTATCGCAGTGGCAAGCTGAGCCGCCGTGAACTTGGCCGCCTTATGGGTATGCTGGGCATTGCAGGCGCTGGCAGTGCCATGATGCCGAGCATGACCGCCGCCGCAGAAGAACAGGCCATGGTTTTTGGCTGGGCCGGTTATGACGATGAAAACCTGTGGCCGACATATGTGGAAAAATACGGCAGCCTGCCCCGTTTTACTTTCTGGGGTGATGAAGAAGAAGGCGTTACCAAGCTGGTAACCGGGTTTGAGCCTGATATTATTTTCCCGTGCAGCTACAAGATTCCAAAATGGTACTCGACTGGCCGTCTGGCTTCCATCGATACCTCCCGTTTGAAAAACTGGAATGATATTCTGCCTAGCCTGCGCAGCATGCCGGGTGTGGAAATGGGCGGCAATGTGGTTTGGGTTCCGGTTGACTGGGGTCTGACTTCTGTTGTTTATCGTCCTGATCTGGCCCCTGAGTATGTGGGCAACCACAGTTGGGAAATTCTCTGGGACGAGAAATATCAGGGCCGTGTCGCCTGTTTCGACAGCCTTGTTGACTGTGTGACCATCGCGGGCACTATGGCCGGTCTGGATAATCCGTTTGATTATCGCAGTGAGGCCGACATGGAAGCCACCCGCAAACGGATGCAGACGCTGGTACCCAACCTGTTGTATTTCTCCAATGACTCCACGTCACTTGAACAGGGCATCGCCAGTGGTGAACTGGTTGCCGCTACGGTGTGGAATGAATCTGTGACCCGTCTCAAAGCGCAGGGCGTCAACGTTGAATACATGCAGCCCAAAGAAGGCGGTGCTCAGACCTGGGTGTGTGGTCTCTCCATGATCGCCGATTCCAAGTATGAAGATCAGGCATATGAACTGATCGATGCCATGCTTGAACCTTCTTCACGTGCCTATGAAATCCGCGAATTCGGATATGGTGTGTCCACGCAGGGTGGTTATGACCTGGTTTCTGTAGAGGAACTCGCAGAACTTGGTATGACCAAGGATCCGGACCACGATCTGGCGCAGGGCACGTTCCAGGAAGAAATCCAGAACGAAGAAGGCCTGCAGGCCATGTTTGACGAAGTTAAGGCGGGTATGTAATTCGCCTACGTTGACAATAAACGCGCCGCCCCGATTTTTCGGGGCGGCGATGTTTTTGGCCGGGAAATGTAACCCTATACATACAATATGGGATATTGCACAATATGTGCAGAGCCACCATTTTTGCGTCCACACTGATTAACAACGGCTGAGTGGGTATTCTCCATCATGACAAGCCAATCACTTACATCCGATCAATCCGTCCCATCCGCCCCGTCAACTTCTTCAGGCGGTGGCATTCGCGGATTCTTTATTCGCAGTGAAAATGCCCGTGGATATGCGCTTCTGGCACCAACGCTCATTCTTCTCTTCCTGGCGATGGTTATTCCGGTCGTTATGTTGGTGGCAAGAAGCTTTTGGACACAGTCGGGAATGGTTCAGACGGCGGACTTTTCGTTTGTTAATTACGAGATGTTTTTTGCCAAACCGATTTACTGGGCTGTTCTAAAGAAGTCTTTGTATATTTCAGGTGCGGTGACAATTGCCACTTTGCTTCTGGCATATCCGGCGGCATATTTCGTTGCTTTCAAGGTCAAGAAAAACAAACTCATCTGGTTGATTCTGATCACGGTTCCGTTCTGGACCAGTTATCTGCTTCGTGTGTTCGCATGGAAACTGATGCTCGGGTACAACGGCGTTGTGAATTCCGGCCTGATAGGTATCGGCATTATTGATGAGCCTCTGGGCTTCCTGTTGCATAACGTGAATGCAGTGGTGCTCACACTCGCCCATGCCTGGGCGGCATTTGCCATCCTGCCCATTTATGTATCGCTGGAAAAAATCGACAAGTCATTACTGGAAGCAGCAGCCGATTTAGGTGAGGGGCCCATTCGCAGTTTCATACGTGTCACGCTTCCCTTGTCCATGCCCGGTGTCATTGCTGCATCTCTGCTGGTCTTTATCCCCACCGTGGGCGACTACGTCACACCGAAACTGGTTGGTGGCAGTGGCGGCATTATGATTGGCAACCTGGTCCAGAATATGTTTGGTCGTGGCAATAACTGGCCCATGGGCTCAGCAATTGCAGTTGTTATGATGATCACGATTACGCTGGTCGTCTGTGTCTATCTCTGGCTTATCAGCCAGGCAAAGAAACGTTCGAGTTGAGGTTATCATGAACAAGAGCAAATTTGGTGCACTCGGCGTATATACAGTTCTGTATCTTGCATTTCTGTACATCCCGGTTCTGTTCATCCCCCTGTTTTCCTTCAATGACTCTATTTATATTGCCTTTCCGTTGAAGGAATTCACGCTGCAACATTACGTTGACATGATTGAGCGGAAACCATTGATCAATGCGCTGTATAACAGCCTGCAGGTTGGATTTAGCGTATCTGTCATCAGCACAATATTTGGCATGCTGGCCGCAAAGACGTTCACCAAATACCACATACCGGGAACGAAACCGCTGACGGCGTTTATCTCCATTCCACTCGTTATCCCGCTTATCATCCTCGGGATTTCATTGCTGACCGTCTTGAAGTACTTCGACATCAAGTTGTCACTGTTTACCGTCGGTGCGGCGCATACTGTCATCTGCATACCATTTGCCATGTTCGTGCTGATATCCAGGCTGGAGGGCTTCGATAAAAGCATGGAAGAAGCGGCCCAGGATCTGGGTGAAACACCATGGATTACATTCTGGCGGGTCACATTCCCGTTAGCCATGCCGGGTATCATCGCCAGTCTGTTGCTGTGCTTCACGATCTCGTTTGACGAGTTTATTCTGGCCTTCTTCCTGGGTTCTGATCAACCCACGCTGCCGCTGTATATGTGGAGCCAACTTCGGTTCCCGGCCAAGTTGCCCAGCGTTCTGGCCCTGGGTTCCGTAATCTTTTTGACATCATTTGCTGTGGTCTGTTTTGCTGAATGGGTCCGCCGTCGCGGCGTCCAGACGCAAACCGGTGCCGCTATTTGACGGGGAAAACTATGAGCGACGAATCATTTATTTCAATCAAGAACATCTCTAAGCATTTCGGTAACGTCAGGGCTTGTGACGATGTTTCCTTTGATATTCGCCGGGGCGAGTTTTTTGCTCTGTTGGGACCGTCCGGTTGCGGCAAGACCACATTGTTGCGCATGCTGGCCGGATTTGAAATTCCGACTATGGGTGAAATCTTCATTGATGGTCAGCCGATGGCTGCTATTCCGCCCTATGAACGTCCGGTCAACATGGTGTTCCAGAGCTACGCCATCTTTCCTCATCTGACCGTGGCCCAGAACATCGGTTTTGGCCTTCGCAAGGACAAACTGCCCAAGGCAGAGATGGATAAGAAGGTCGACGAGGCGCTGGAGATGATCGCCATGGCTGGTTACGGCCACCGGGGTGCGGACGAACTGTCTGGTGGGCAACGCCAGCGTGTTGCCCTTGCCCGTGCCCTGATCAAGAAACCAAAGGTGTTGTTACTTGATGAGCCGTTGGGTGCTCTTGACAAAAAGCTGCGCGAACAGATGCAGCTTGAGCTACGTGATCTGCAGCGTGAGGTCGGCATTACTTTCGTGTTTGTGACCCACGATCAGGAAGAAGCGCTGACCATGTCTGACCGCATCGCCGTTATGGCTGCGGGCAAGGCGTTGGAAATCGATTCGCCTGTAGATCTTTATGAAAAACCAAAGACGCCATTCTGTGCGGACTTCCTGGGTACCATGAACTTCTTTGAGGGTTCCGTTGACTCAATCGGCGGCGGCGAGGCCGTGATAAAGACAGCCGAAGTGGGCTCCTTGAAATCGAAGGGTCCTAACATGGACTTCTCGACCAATGATCGTGTCATGGCGGCCATTCGCCCCGAGAATATTGAAGTTGCCTTTGAGCAACCCTCCAGCGGTTCATTTATCACGGGTAAAGTTCGTGCATCCGCCTTCCTGGGTGATCGCGCGCATGTGTACATCAACGTGGAAGGTCGGAAAGACCCAGTCCTGACGGCCATGCAGAACATGGATGGTGCGGCGTCTCAGATGAGCGGCCAGGACCATACAGTCTGGCTCACATGGTCGGATGAAGCGGTTATATTGTTGCCGCAAGACGCCTCGTAATTCCGGGTTATCAGATTTGACGAAACGCCGCTGGTGCTTCAGCGGCGTTTCGTTGTTCTACTGTCTAAGCAGACGGGCGATCTCACTGAACTGGCGGCTCTCGGCGTGGTCCAGTGGTGTTTGTCCCTCATTATCCGTAATGGATCGGTCCGCACCCGCATTGAGCAGCAGGCCGACTATTTCAATGTAGACTGGACCGCCGTCTCCGAGGATGACGGCTTCCATCAACGCGGTCCAACCCGGATCGTTCACGTGATCAACGTCGATATCCGTATTCAGTAACGCCCTAACAATATCTATGTGACCGTGGTGGGCCGCGGGTATCAGACCAGTGCCCCCGTAGCGGTTCACGCTACTCAGGTCCGCGCCAGCAATCAGGGTCATTTCAAGTATTTCCAGCGGCCCTTCTGCGGCTGCATAAAGGTACGCGCTGTCTTCAATGTTGTCTTTGAGATTTACGTCCGCGCCCTGTTCAATCAGAAACCGGGCCGCATCGATGCTGCCGGCATGAGTGGCTGCAAGAAGTGCTGTTCGACCCTGCTGGTCGCGCCCGTCAATGGCGGCTCCGTCTGCCAGTAACTGTGCCAGTCGCCCGACATCGTTTTGCGACGCAAACTGTATCAGTGCCTCCGATTTGTCGTCTGCCATCGATGGTCCTGTATGAAGCAGAATGGAGAGAAACAACGAGGCCGTTAGTACTCTAACGGGCTTCAACGACCACCGCCGTACCACTGGCAACTAGAAACAGCATGCTTTTCCCGTCACCGGAAATTTCATTGTAGGTCAGGTCCACGGCGACAACAGCGTTTGCGCCGGCGATCAATGCTTCCCGGCGGAGTTCCGTCAGGCATGTATGACGCGCATCGCGCAGAACCTTTTGTGAGGACGACGAACGTCCGCCAAAGATGTCCGTAATGCTGGCGAAGAAATCCTTGAACAGATTCATGCCAAACACGCATTCTGCCGTGATGACCTCAAGGCGTTGTTTCACCCGGTACTCGTTCATGGTGGCCTCGGTTGTGACGATCAGGTCTTTTGCCAGCTCGTCGATAACCTCTGTTGGTAACTCGTCGTATTGTTTGTTGTCGATGAGTTCTTGAATGTCTTCTTCGCTTTTTCCGAACAATCCGAATACCATGGCGCGCTCCTGATTTAATGTCGTTTATGCTGGGACAAACTCCTTGAAGAAGTCATTGCCCTTGTCGTCGATAACAATAAAGGCGGGGAAGTTTTCCACTTCAATCCGCCAGATGGCTTCCATGCCGAGTTCCGGATACTCCAGGACCTCAACCTTCTTGATGCAGTCCTGAGCCACGCGCGCACCGGGACCACCGATGGAGCCCAGATAGAACCCGCCATGGGCCTGGCAGGCCTTGGTGACGGCGTTGGAACGGTTGCCCTTGGCCAGCATGACCATGGATCCGCCTGCCGCCTGGAATTGATCAACATAGGAGTCCATACGACCGGCGGTGGTTGGTCCGAATGAGCCGGAGGCGAACCCTTCGGGTGTTTTGGCCGGTCCGGCATAATACACAGCACTGTTCTTGAAGTAGTCTGGCATGGCTTCGCCCGCGTCGAGCCGCTCCTTGATCTTGGCATGGGCGATATCGCGCGCGACGATGAGCGAACCGCTCAGACACAGGCGAGTCTTGACTGGGTGTTGGGTCAGAATACCCAGTATCTCGCTCATAGACATGCTCAGATCGATATTGACCACCGAACCATCAAGTTGTTCGGTTTCCACCTCAGGCATGAATTTCGCCGGATTGGTTTCCAGCTTTTCGATGAAGATACCGTCCTTGGTTATTTTGCCCTTGCACTGACGATCAGCAGAGCACGACACGCCAATGCCCACTGGGCACGATGCGCCATGGCGCGGTAAACGCACTACGCGTACATCATGGCAGAAATACTTGCCGCCAAACTGTGCGCCAATGCCCATATTCTGGGTCATTTTGTGGACTTTGGCTTCCAGTTCGGGATCGCGGAAGGCCTGACCATATTCATTGCCGGATGTGGGCAGTTCGTCCAGATACTTACAACTCGCCAGCTTAACGGTTTTCAGGTTTGCTTCTGCTGACGTGCCGCCAATGACTACAGACAGGTGATAGGGCGGGCAGGCCGCCGTGCCCAGTGTACGGATTTTCTCGTCGAGAAATATTTCCAACGCCTCAGGGTTCAGCACGGCCTTGGTTTGTTGGTACAAAAACGTCTTGTTGGCGGAACCGCCGCCCTTGGCAATGAACAGGAACTTGTATGCATCGCCAGGCGTTGCGTAGACATCAATCTGAGCGGGCAGATTATCGCCCGTATTTTTTTCCGTAAACATGTCCAGCGGCGCAAGCTGGCTATAGCGCAGATTGGATTCCGTAAAGGTCTTGCGTACGCCCTCGGCAATCGCGGCCTCATCATCCGTGCCGGTCCATACATTCTGGCCCTTCTTGCCCATAACGATTGCGGTGCCAGTGTCCTGGCACATGGGTAAAACACCGCCTGCAGAAATATTCGCATTTTTCAACAGATCAAGAGCCACAAACCGGTCATTGTCCGATGCTTCCGGATCATCCAGGATCGAACTTAACTGTTTCAGGTGCGCGGGTCGCAGCAGATGCGAAATATCGCGCATGGCCTCAGCCGTCAGCATGGTGATGGCCTGCGACGATACTTTCAGGACTTCCTGGCCGTCGAAGATTTCCGTACTGATGTGATCTGTACTGAGCAGGCGATACTCGGTGTTATCGGGGCCAAGCGGGAAGGTCTCGTGGTACTGGAAATCGCTCATGATTGACTAAATCCTGTAGGAATATGGACGTGTCTTTGGCAGACACAATCTATCAGAGTTGTCGGGAAAAGGAACATTGCCAGTCCCTACGGCTATTTCTTTCGAAATGCGTCCAGTGCAATAACTTCACCAGTTTTCGGCTCGCTGTCGCCATCGCCACCGTCATCTTTCTCACTGCGACTGGAACCAGAACCAGCCGCAAATCCAGACGCAATGGATGTTGGTTCCGTCGGTTCAAAGTCCTGTTCCGCTGCCGCTGGTTCGAACGGGAAATCTTCCATGTCTTCCAGGTCGTCTTCATCCATTTCTGCAGTCTTGAGCTGCAGCCCGAAATTCACAGACGGATCGGTAAATCCGGTTATTTCACTGAATGGAATATACAGGCGCTCCGGTTTGCCGTTGAAGCGTAAGGTCGTAAAAAAACCATCATTTTCTACGAGCAGATCTTCATACTGATGCTGAATGACGATGGTCATTTCTTCAGGGTGCTGCGCCTTCAGGAAGTCGGGCATGGTAACCTGGTCAACATTGGTCCGGAAGGTGATGTAAAAATGATGATCGCCTACCAGGCCGTTTTCCGCCGTAAACGACAAAGCCTGTGAAATGACACTACGCAGAGCATCTTCTATCCAGCGGTCATACCGGATCGGATCATTGTCGTCAGTGTCCGAAATATCGGCCATATGTTCTCCTAATTCACCCATTCCACTCCCGGTACTATCCCGGAATGGACCGGTTCCAGATACTGGAGCCGGGTCGCTCGAGTGGGGGGCTTCTGTTGCCAGGTGCCCCCCGAACCCCGTAGTTGCTATTTATGCAGCAACTGCAAATGCTTCATTATCGTTAGCATTTGTAAAAATAGCCCGGTAACGGTGGT